>NZ_JBQKJP010000028.1:0-36997 GCF_052117205.1 Candidatus Agathobaculum pullicola
CCAAGCAGCTCGCTATCCATAATCGCCACTCCAACAACTTTCCCATGAGGCCTCTAGGTTGGTTTTCTCCCTTAGAGTTCTCTGTCCAATATGTTTGACAAACCTACAAAACACAAAATCGTCACAATCCGTCAGTCTGCCGCTGCCGAACGCTCCAATTGCGTATTGAAATTGGTGTAATGTTGCAGACGCCAATGGTCGTTCCAGCCCAGTGTGCGGTCGCGCGGCGCGCGGTACGGCAGGCTGACCGGATATGGAGCGTGATAATAACTGATCCCCGTAGCGCCAAAACCACGGTTTTCATCCAGCTGCATCACATAGAGCACGTAGCCGCGCGAGTTTTCCGCACCCAGCGGATAGCTGATCACACCACTGATCTGGTTGCTGGTATAGGTACCGAACATGTTGGTTGTCGTCACGGTATTGTCCGATAAATCGGGAATGGGCGCGGCATAGGTTTGCCCCCGCTTCTCGTACACCAATCGCCCGCCAATCAGATCATAGCCGTAGTCGCTGCTCTCAAAGGCGGAAAACGCATCGCCCCAATACGCGCTTCCCTGTGCCCACGCAAGATAGTGCAGCACCGCCATACGGTAATCGGGCAGCTCAATATAATAAGTGGACGCAATCATCGTATCCGCACCGGCGGGAGGCTCCGGCTCGACCGGCGCACGTTTGGGCGCGTTGGTCTGGTCGCACAGCGTTATGCTTTGTGAGTCTGGGCCAAACGCCAGCATCTCTGCGCAGCAGGCGACATGGAACGCCCCATCCAGCGCGCGCACGTCCTCGTCCGTGAGGTCGGCCAGTACCTCGTCCGGCAAACCCAGATCCTCCAGCTGCTGCCGCAGCTCGGTCTCGCCGTGTTCCTCCATCGGCGCGGCGTCCAGTCGCGGATGGTTAACGCACACGCTCAAGGCCAGCATGAGCAGCAGGCAGCCGCCGAGATAGCCCCACCGAACCGCGCTCGTATTCAGACGCACCGGGGCCGCGGTAAAACAGTACCCCGCTTCTCCCATCGTCTCGCCCAGCCGGAACAGCGCGCGCACGATGCACACAAAAGCAATCAACATCGGAATTGCGGCCAGCCAGCTATGCGCCAACGGCGAAATCGCCAGCACAAGGATAAGTCCTTCCCAGCACACGGCCGCCTTGAGCGGGTCGCTTTGCGGCTCAATCCCGGCCGTGCGGCACACCTGCCGCAGCCCGGTACGCAGTGCAAGCATCTGTACCATCTGGATGGCCATACCCATCAGCCCGAGGCCGATATCCAAATCACTGGTCGGCAGCCATGGCGTGACCGACAGCACGAGAAACGCGCCCACCCATACGAGCCGCACAGCAGACAGCACCCACGCCAGTCGGAAGGCCGCGCCGTTGCGGCGCAGCGCGCGGAAGCCCAGATATTGCAGCACTACGCCCACCGCGGGCAGCAAATATTGCAAATACAGAAAGTTGAGCATGATGCCGGTCAGCGCCAAGCCCCCTGCGATGCGATCGATCGGCTCATGCCACGGGTTGACCTCATCGACCACGCCCTGCGTAGGTATGGTATCGGCGATTTCCTGCTCGATCATCCGGTCAAATTCGTCCCGTTCCCGTCCGGTCATAGCGCGTCACCTCCCAACGCTTTTTGCAGGCGGCGGCGCAAACGGTACAGCCGTCCCTCGACCGCCCGCTCGGTCAGTCCCATTTCTGCCGCGATCTGTGCGGTGGACTGCAAATAATAGTACTTGCGGTAAAACAGCAGCTGCTCGGACGCACCGAGCGCATCAACCGCCTTTTGCAAAAGACGCGTGCGCTCACGCCGCAGCACCACGTCCTCCGGCGAGGGGGAAGCCCCTGCCTGCTCCTCCCATGTATCGTCCGGCGCATGTCGGCGGCGCAGCCGATCAACCGCCGCGTTGCGCGCCACGACCGTCATCCACGCAGCCAGCGTGCCTTTTTTCGGGTCGAACGAGGCAAACCGCTCCCACACGTGCAGGAAAACATCGCTGACACATTCTTCCGTATCCTGCGCGTCGCGCAGGATGCCGCGTACAATGTATTGTACCATCGGGCCATATTGCTTCTGCAAAAGCGTTACGCCCTCCGCATCGCCCGCGGAAAGCAAAGCGAAAATCTGCTCGTCCATGCCGCCACCCCCTTTCCTCTATCCTTCCTATTTATATCTACGCAAACTCGCGGAAAAACCCACGCTTCTTTCCATAGAAAAAACGGCACAGCGTTTGCTGTGCCGTTTCGGAATTTGCGTGATTACTCCATCAGGCCGACGCAGTCGTAGTACGGCTTCTCGGCAATCAACTTTTTGTTATCTTTAAACAAGGTATGACCAAGTGTAATCACCAGATAATCCGCCTTGGCCAGAATCTCCTCAAAGGAGACGTTCGGAATACCCTGTACCTCGCTGTCCTTTGCAAACGGTTCGCAGGCAATGACGTTTACGCCCTTCTCCTGCAAAATATGGCACAGCTCGATCGAGGGAGACTCGCGCAGGTCGTCCACGTCCGGCTTATAGCTCAGGCCAAGCACGCCGACCGTGTCGGTGACCTTTGCCATCTTGGAGACGACCTTTTCAGCCACAAAGCGCGGCTTGTTCTCGTTGCGCTCACGCGCGGCGAGGATCACCTTGGCCTCCGCCGGGAACTGCTCATAGATGAACCACGGGTCGACCGCGATGCAGTGGCCGCCCACGCCTACGCCCGGGGTCAGGATGTTGACGCGCGGGTGGCAGTTGGCGAGTTTAATCAGCTCGAATACGTCAATGCCCATCTTGTCGCAGATAACCGACAGCTCATTGGCATACGCGATGTTCACATCGCGGAAGGTGTTCTCGGTCAGCTTGCACATCTCGGCGGTCAAGTCGTCGGTCTTGTGCACCACACCCTTTTCCAGCACCTTTTCATAGATAGACGCGGCCATTTCCGCCGCTTCCGGCGTGCGTGCGCCGACAATGCGGTCGTTGTTCTTCAGCTCATACATCATATTGCCCGGGATGACACGCTCCGGGCAGTGTGCGACGTGAATTTTGTCCATATCAATACCGGACTCCTCGGAGAGTACACGCGCAAGCATCTCACTGGTGTGCGGCGGCACAGTGGACTCAAGGATAACCAGATTAGACGGCTCGAGCACCTTACCCGCCATACGTCCTGCGGATTCGACATACTTGAGATCTGCCTTGTGGCTGCCGGTCTCGTCCTGATAAAACGGTGTGGGCACGGCGATATAAAACACATCCGACTTGGCAAGCTCGGTCGAGAAATGCAGATGGCCATGTGACACTGCGGTCTCAAACGCCTCCTGCAAACCCGGCTCTACGATGTGGATATGGCCGCCTTTGAGGGTTTCGATCGTTTTTTCGTTTACATCAAAGCCGCAGACTTCGAAACCGGCTTCTGCAAGCGTGATCGCGGTCGGCAGGCCAATATACCCCAGACCCATGACAGTAATTTTCATAATAATCTTCCTTTATTCAGCACAATCTTCTTACATTATACCACTTTTTTATAAAATTTCAATCAAAGGTTTGAATTTCCACACCAAAGCCGCTATAATGAATGATGTCACGAATTCACACTATCTCGATAGGATGATTGCTTTATGATTTTCAAGGGGCTGCTTGATGACGCGCGCTCGATCCGTGATCGCGATCCGGCTGCGCGCACCACACTTGAAGTTTTTCTACTCTATCAGGGCTTTCATGCACTGATCTACCACCGTCAGGCGCATTGGTTGTATAAACACAAGCATTTCTTTCTTGCGCGTGCGCTCTCACAATTTGCCCGTCATATGACCGGCATCGAAATCCATCCGGGCGCGACCATCGGCCACCGTCTGTTCATCGACCATGGCATGGGTATTGTCATCGGCGAAACCGCCGAGATTGGGGATGACTGCACGATTTACCATGGTGTAACCCTTGGCGGCACCGGCCATGACACAGGCAAACGACATCCGACCATTGGCAACAACGTGCTGATTTCGACAGGCGCAAAGGTGCTTGGCCCGTTCACCGTGGGTGACAACAGCCGCATCGGCGCAAACGCGGTGGTGCTGCAGGAAGTGCCGCCCAACTCTACCGTGGTCGGCATCAAGGCCCGCGTGGTCAAAATCGACGGTCAGCGTGTGCCGTCCTATGACCTCGACCAGATTCATCTACCCGACCCTCTGGCACAGGAGCTGTGCCGCTTGCAGCATCGTGTATATGTCAACGAGCAAAAGCTCAAACGCGAAGAAATCCGCGACCGCGAAGCGGACGAATAAATCCCTTCGTGCGAGAGGGGCTTTGCCGAGCGTTTTAATGAAAAAGCCTGCATCCGCAGGCTTTTTCTATTGGTTATATGCGTGACGGCGTGGTAATATCAAAGTTTTGGGGCCGTTGTAAAATCAAGTTGAACAGTTAAACAGAAAAATCCATAACGGAAGTATTTGTGGTAGGCTGAAGGAGCATGGGGCGCAGACGATCTTGCGATTGTCCGCGCCCCATACTTTTACTTTTTTACATCAAGCCGTTCTCTATGAACCGCATCAGGAGCGTAGCCACCTGAGCGCGGCTGGCCTGACCCTGAGGATTCAACGTGTTGTTGCCCATACCAGAAATCAGACCCTCCTGAACAGCCCAAATCATACCCTCGGTGGCCCAGCCGCTGACGGAAGCCCCGTCGGCAAAGCCGTTCAGATTCCCGCTCACGGTGGGAGTACCGGCATATCGGTAGAGCATCAGGGCCAGCTGCTCACGGGTCAAGCCCTGTTCCATGTTCGTGCCGTCGGAAACACCGTTTGTCATGGCCCATTTCCGTCCGGCCTCATACCATACAGAACCGGTGGAGGTATCCACTCCTTCCATTCGGGCCAGCACCGTGACCATCATTCCACGGGTCATAGCCATCTCAGGCGAGAAAATGTTGGGGCCTGTGCCGCCAAACAGCTCTCGGCTGGAAGCGAAGTCTATCGCCTGCGCTCCCCAATATTCGTCCGGTACATCGGAGAAGTACTTGCTGTTATCCACAAGCTTCACGCGCTGGCCGTCGGTCAGGGTGACCGTCACACCGTTTTCCGTGGTGACGGTGGTCTTGATGACCTCCTCGGTGCCATCCTCGTTGACCAGTACCGCCACAGTGCCGGATGTAGCACCGTCCACAGGTATCTCCACCGTTACCCCATCGCCCTCAGGCAGCTGCACCGTAATGGTGGGTGCGCTGTCCCGGTCGCTGGTATTGGGCACGCCGGGCAGAGGCAGGGCTACGCTCTCTCCCTTTTCCTCCGCGGCGTCCACCGCTCGCTCCGGTACCTTGACCTCGGACTCCCATATGCCGCTTTCATCCACCTTAGTGACAGAGGAGGAGCCATTCGGCTGGGTGATGGTTGTGGTGGCATTGCCGTCCGGCTTTGTCTCCACCACTGTCTTGCTGCCATCCGTAGATACAGTGGTTTTGGTCACCGTGCCATCCGGCTCTGTCACCGTTGTGGTGATGGAGCCATCCGCATTGGTTGTGGTCTCCGTCTGGTTTTGGCTGCTGGAACTGTCACTCGAGCTGCTGTCGCTGGAGCTATCATCCGAACTGCTGTCATCCGAGCTGCCGGAATCATCAGAAGAAGAATCGTCGTTATAAACCCACTTTGCCATTATGACGGTGTCAGCAGCGGGCATAGTAAACGTGGTGCTTGCGCTGAGCGCGTCGTCAAAGATGATGTCATTGGAGGAAGTCCATCCGGTAAAGTGGTAGTTCCCATTGGCTGTGGCGGTCAGGGTGACGGTTTCACCCGCTACAGCCATAGTTTTGTCAACCTTGACCGTACCTCCCTGCTCTGGATTGGCGGTGACGGTTACCGTATACAGCTTCTCAAACTGAGCGGCAAGACTACGGTCATTGTCAGCGGTAAAGGTATAGGCAGCATCTCTGCTTACGATTGCGCCATTCTCTACCCACGCTGCAAAGCGGTAGCCCTTATTGGCCGTAGCGGTCAGGGTAACCGTGCTGTTATCCGCAACGCTGGCCGGGCTGCTGCTGCCATTCACCGTCACGCTGCCTCCTTCCGCGGGGCTAACACTGGCAGAGATGGTGTGGGTGGTCGTGGAGAGATCGCTAATCTTGAGAGAGAATGCTTTGCTGCTGGTGCCGAAGTCATTGGTAGCGGTCACCGTGAAGGTCGAAATCCCTGCCGTCGTGGGCGTACCGGAAATCCGGCCGTCCCTGTCTAAAGTTAAGCCATTCGGAAGGGTGCTGCCGCTTTCAAGCTCCCATATAACAGGACTGTCGCTGTCGGCCGTAAGGGTGGCAATGTAAGACTGCCCCACTGTGCCGTCATGCAGGTCTGTGGTGGTGATGATGGGAGCGTCCGAGTCGCCGCCGTCCTCCATGGCCTTCATGGCAGCCTCCAGATTGACCGCAGCCTGCTCCACCTCTTCTATGGTGGCCAGCGGGCTGCCGCTCAACGCACGGGCCAGAACCACCGCCCGGAACATCTCCCCTCCGGTACCTGTGCTCTCAAAGGTCAGGCCTTTGTCGCTAACGATCTGCTCCGCTTCTGCAAGCAGAGCGCTCAGTTCACTTTTTTCCACCTGTTCGTACACCAGCAGTTCCTGGATGTAATAGGTGTTCCCGTTGCCGGCGTTGCTCTGGATGCCTTGCACCTTTACAAAACGAGCCGTCATCGGCTGGTCTAAAAGGATGGTCTCAAAGAAATCCTGATTGCCTGTCACTTCCTTGGCTACATCCCACTGCTGCCCGTTCAGTGAGGTAAGGATCTGGAAATCCTTGCCCTTGCCGCCATAGCGCCACTGGATATCCACCTGAGAGATGGTACGCGTCTGTCCCATATCGATGGTAAGGGAGCTGTCGGCGTGATCGCCCTGCCAGTAGGAGTAGATCTCCGAAGCGGCGGCATCGGGCTGGGCCGCGGGGTCAGCCTTTACAGGGAAAGCCTCGCCGTCCACTGCCTTCATGGCGATGCGGGTACGCTGCTCGGAGTTGTCATTGGCGTCTCCGGTCTCATAAGAGTCGCCGCCAGCATGGGCGTTCTGGGCCACGTTCACCAGACCATCATCGGTTCCTTGGTACACGGCGGCCACTTCCTCCGCCGACATGGCTTTGTTGTAGACCTTCAGGTTGGCCATCTGTCCATGGAGATCCTGACCGATTTTCTCCAGCGGCAGAACCACCGAGGAATACAGGGTAGGTATGGCGCCGGGCGTCAGGCCATCCCTGTCTTCCTTCTGTGACAAGAAGGATTCCAGCTGTCCGTCCACATACAGTCGGGTGGCTTGGAAGGTGCCCACTATGGTAAGGTTGACCGCTGTGTTATTGGTAGGCACCTGATAGTCGAAGTCTCGCGTGAAGTAGTTTACATCAGCACTCAGCTTGCCGTCATGGCCGGCGGCCTGAATGCGCCCGTCATAGCCGGAGAAGAGGGAGGAATCCTCTGTATTGCCCGCGTCCAGCTTCAGATCAAAGGACACCGTATAGGGGTAAGAGAGGGTCTTGAGCGGTGTCTCAAGCAAGGTATTGCCGTCAAAGGCCAGCCAGCCGTCGCTGACCGAACCGCCAGTCAGGGCCGCATCATAACCGTTGCCGCTGGCGTCGTAGACGGTCTTGCCGTCCCCGGATACGTTGGCAAAGTCGTAGTCCAGCACCAGAGAGCTTGCGCTGTCGATCTCCATGGCAATCTGGGTGCCGGGGCCTTCCGCCAGACGGCTGGCCCGCAGTTCATACTCAGTGAAGGTGTCGTCCGCATCCGTACCATCCCAGGTCTTTTCGCTGACAATCGCGATGGCCCGCAGCACTCGCTGATGTACGTCCTTTTCGATCATGCCCTCCTGGCTCTGGTCGCCCCAGATTACTGCCTTGGCGCCCACCAGATTGGGTTCGCCCAGTCGAGGATTACCGCCACCGAAGATGGTGGGATTCCAGTCGTAGAAGAGATACTCCGCATTGGGCACATCTCGGTTGGTGCGGCCGGGATTGCCGTACAGGAAAGCGTCCCGGCAGTTGATGACCTGATAGCCCTCCGCCGTGCGCTGGGCGGCGTTGTCATAGTTGTTAGACCAAATGTCCAACTGGTAGTTGGCCGCCAGTTCTTCGTGGGTGGTAGACAGGGCAGTAGTCGCGGTGGAGAAGCTGCCAGTGCCGGCGCCCCACATCCGGATCTTGGTGTCCGTTCCCAGATTGCCCTGAATCACCTGACGCATGGAATCGGCAAATCGCGCAAAAGCGTTATAGGTCTCCGTGTTATGCACCCAGTATTCGTCCGAGCCGATGTGTACCACATCCCCGGAGACCACAGGGTCCGTCCCGCCGGTATACTCATCCCACAGAGTTTGGGCAAACTGCAGTGCTCTTCCTGCGTTGTCTCCCGTCAAATCCAGCAGTTCCAGATAACCGGAGTTGCTGGTGGCAGAGGACGACAGCATGGTGCCGCCATCCAGCCAGTCGATTTTATCGGGATTGCTCTCCGCATATTTGTTGTAGAGCATGGAGTGGCCGGGCAGATCGATCTCCGTGAGCACATACATTCCCAAATCTTCACACATGGACTCCAATGCCTGCCACTGCTCCTTGGTGTAGGTGGGATTGCCCTGATAGTCCGCGTTTTTGTTATAGTATTCTTCGTTGACCAGCTCGGCGGGGATACCGGCATGCTTGGTCTCGGATGTCAGGCTGGGGAAGGTGTCGCTCTCCAAACGGTGGAAGCCGGAGTGGGTTTCGAAGGTAGCGCCGTTGATGTTGGCGTTGTCGTTGTCGCTGATGTGCAGATGGTACTCGTTCATCTTGTACCACAGCATGATCTTGGCGTAGTCCTGAAGCTGCTCATAACGGTAGGGGGTGCGGGCTATGTCCAGCATCAAGCCTCGGACCTCGTAGGCGGGATAGTCCCGCATGATGCCCATGGGGATGGAGGCGTGGTCCTCCGCCTGCCACAGGATCTGCTCAGCGGTAATGGTGCCGTAGAGACAGCCTGTATAGGTGGGGGCGTAGATGTGCAGGCCCTCGCCATTGGTGACCATTAGGTAGCCCTCGTCCCCGAGATCATAGTCATCGGAATTGGTCAGGGATTCGATATAGATGTCATTGGGCCCGGTGGGGGCGTTCCCATTCACCACCTCCAGCGTGATGCCGCAGATTTCCGCCACATCCGCCTTCAGATTGGCCGCCACTTTGTCCAGACCAACGCTTGCAGCGTCGTTCAGCACAATCTTGGAGGTATCGGTCAGGGTAAAGTTCCCCTCATAGCCATACCACTCCTGAACCGTGGGTATGACCTCCGGCTTTGGGTTGGGGTTGGACACTGCCGGAAACCACTCAGGAGGATAGTTCCCCCTGTGATCGGGTACTGTTACGGACACATTCTTCTCGGCGTAATTGTCCTCGTTCCCCTTCTCCGTCATACGGAGCAGCAGGGTCACTTCCCGCTCGCCGATATTCCACTTACTGATGGCGCCGTCATTGCTCACCACGTTCTCCAGTGTGCTGCCTCGCACCACCAGTTCCGCGCCCGCCGCTACCTCAGGCAGGACGATCTGCTGGTCAGATGGGGCAGGATCGGTCACAGCGACATTAGCAAGCTCGGTATCCACATCCACCGGAGGATAAATGCTCGGGTTGGTGCCCCACAGCTCAAACTCGGAAATATTGACATTGTGTCCGCCAGCCTGCCGGTTGGTTTTGTTGATGTACATACGAACGTACTGCTTGAGCGTTGTCGTTTGCAGCGGCGGGTTAGAGGTGGCCGTGATGGTATCCGAGTTACTGGATGTGTCCGCAATATCCTGATCCTGTCCATTTTGTACAGTGCCATTGTAGGAAGGTCGGGACACGGCCACCACAGTTTCCCAAGAGTTATCAACCTCCGGCGTATCGGTGGTCTGGATCTCATAATCCATGGCCCACACCTTGGCGTTGTAGCTGATGTGGATTCGATCCAGCGTCGAGCCGGTGGCACCCAGATTAATCTGAAGCCACTGGGGTGTCTGTGGATCCGTATCCTGCGTGGTACTTGCTGATTTCAAATTATCGGAATTCCAGCGGGTACTGATTTCTCCATCCACTGCATAGTCCGGCTTTGTGTTCTCAATGGAGCTAAGGGCTGTTGCCTGCCGCCCCTCTGCCAGATTCCATGCCTGTTCTCCCATCAGGAGAATGGGCTGCTCGTCGGCGGTATAGATGGAGATTTCCCGCAGACATACGTTGTTGCCCGGCGCTTCGGTATTTACCTTTTCCACATAGAAGCGCACATACCGCTCCACCGCCGCGTTATCCGCTAAGGCAGGCGAGCTGCTCTTGGTGATGGTGTCGGTGTTGACCGCCGAGTCGGGCGTATCGTTATCGGTCTCATCGGCGATGTTCTGGCCAGCCGCATTTTTCACCCCGCCGTCAAAGGGGTCGCGCTCTACCCGAACCACCCGCTCCCAGGGATCGTTTTTCCCGTTGTCGGAGGAGGTCTGAATCTCATAGACCATGGGCCACACTTTCATGTTGTACCACAGCTTGATGGCCTCGATTTCCACCGGATCGGTGATCGTTTGGCCCAGATCCACTGTTAGCCACTGGTGGATCTGCGTGTCATCCGCTAAGGTGTACACCGCCTTCATATCCTCGGAAGCCCACTGCTGTTGCTGGTCGAAAATTCCATCCACCGCATACTGGGCGGTGGTGATGCCCGAAGTTTGCTCTGAGGATACGGAAACCGTGCAGTCGGAATTTACCAAATCGACCATATTATCGGGCACCTCCAGCGCCCGGGCCGGCAATGGCCTTAGTATGCTCAATACTATAGCGAGACAGAGTAATACGCTGAGGCCCTTCTTCGATCCTTTCATTGACGACATCCCTTTCCTCTTTTCATTTCTTTTCTCGGATTTCTACTCGCATATTCATCTGATTTTGAGGCCCAAAGTTTAAAATTACTATTACTTTTTCAGTATAGAATAGGAAGATATTTCTATGCAAGTATGAAGTTTTATCATACTTTTTATTAAAAAATTGCAATCAGATCGCACCAACCAATCACTCGATTGCGCCGAACCAGTTTACTGGGTCGACTCTGTAGGTGCACCTAGCCAACCTTGCCGGATTGATGTCACACGGGATGACATTGTCAACCCCTACAAGGAGTGAAAGGCACAGCAGCCGCCGCTGGAGATACCGAATAAAAACGGCTGGTCAAGTGACAATATGAAATTTCTTGAGGAGCGGTATGGGGATCGCAACGAATTGCCTGTTTCCCGACGTTTTGAATTTCTTGCTTTTCTCCATTTCCGCAGCCCTACTGACGCAGCTGTCGGCTGTGACAAACAATAAAAAGGACGCTTTCCCGCTGGGAAAGCGTCCTTTTTCATTCTTCAAACCCTTCGGCAATGATGCCGAACAGCTCATTGATGCGCTCATACCGTCCCTTGAGATACAGCCAGCCGAACAATGCCTCGAGCGCGGTCGCCTGCGAATACTCCGCGGTTGAAGCCGACTTGGGCACGCTCTTGGGCTTGGCGTTGCGGCCGTGGCGGTAAATCTCCTGCTCCGCTTCCTCCAGCAGAGGCAGAATACGCTGCACCGCCGCGGCCTGCGCAGGTGCGCAGACCAGCTGCGTCGTGCGGCGGTGCAGATTTTTTGCGGTCTGCATACCGCCGCAGGCCAGAAACGACCGCACCAGCACCTCATAAACGGCATCGCCCACATGGGCGAGCGCAAGGCTCGACATGCGGGCGATAGCAGCGTCATCCAAAATCGGATGCAAATAGTCCATTACTTGTCCTCAGCCGCAGGGGCAGCAGCCTTTTCCGTCTCAGCCTTCGCCTTTGCAGCGGCAGCCTTCTTTGCCTGCATCTCCTTGAACTTGGCCTTTTCCTCCTCAGTCGGCACCGGCTCGATGCAGCCCTTGGGGCAGGCCTTGGCGCACATCTTACAGTTCTTGCACTTGTCGTAGTCAATCTTGGCTACGCCGTCAATCACATGAACAGCGTCAAAATTACAGGTCTTTTCGCACATCTTACAGCTGATACAGCCGTTGGAGCAGACCTTCATGACCTCGGGGCCCTTATCGCGGTTTACACAGTTAACGTGTACTTTCTTGGAGGCGGGAATGAGGTTGATGAGGTTCTTCGGGCAAGCCGTGACACACATACCGCAGGCTACGCACTTATCCGCATCGACCTTGGCCACGCCGTCTACAATATGGATGGCGTCAAACGCACAGGCCTTGACACACGAGCCGAGGCCCATGCAGCCGTAAGCGCAGGCCTTGGGGCCGCCTGCAACGCGCATCGCTGCGGAGCAGTCCTGTAGACCTTCGTACTTTGCCTTATCAACCGCGTTGCAGCCGCCGTTGCAGTAAACGTGCGCAACCTTGCGCTCGCCCGCTTCAACGGTCACGCCCATCACCTCGGCGATCTTCGCTGCCACCGCTGCACCGCCGACCGGACAGCCGTTGACCGGCGCATTGCCTTCTACAATCGCAGCCGCCAGACCGTCGCAGCCCGGGAAGCCGCAGCCGCCGCAGTTCGCACCCGGCAGGCACTCACGAACCAGCGGTACGCGCTCATCCACCTCAACCGCGAACACCTTGGCCGCGATACCGAGCAGGATGGCGAACACGATGCCCATGATAAACAGGACCGCGACCGCAGAAATAATATTTTGCATATCCATTTCTTATCTTTCCCCCTTGCTTACCAGATCGACAGGCCAGAGAAGCCCATGAAGGACATTGCCAGCAGCGCCGCCGAAACCAGCGCAATCGGGAAGCCTTCAAAGCACTTGGGGCACTGGGCCGTTGCATCCAGACGCTCACGGATGGATGCAAACAGCACGATTGCGAGCGTATAGCCCACACCGGCGCACACGCCGTAAACCATCGAGCCGATGAACGAATAACCGTTGTCAATGTTGGAAATAGCCGCGCCGAGCACCGCGCAGTTGGTGGTGATCAGGGGCAGGAAAATACCGAGCGCGGAGTACAGCGCCGGCATCGCCTTTTTCATGAACATCTCAACGAACTGCACGAGCGTTGCGATAACCAGAATAAACGCGATGGTCTGCATATAGTCCAGACCGAGCGGATCGAGGATGAAATACCATACCGCCCACGAAACCGCGCTCGCCAGCGCCATAACGAAGATAACCGCCATGCCCATGCCGATTGCCGTATCGGTCTTCTTGGAAACGCCGAAGAACGAGCAGCAGCCGAGGAACTGGACAAGAATGTAGTTGTTGACCAGAACCGCTGCCACGGCAAGCGACAGCACTTCGGTCAGACCCATAGCATCAGGAAAATTGAAAGGCATTTACTTGTCCTCCTTTCCGGACATGATCTTCTGGATTGCCGCAAAGATAAAGCCCATCATCAGGAAGCCGCCGGCCGGCAGAATCATCATGACCGCCGGATTGGCGCTCAGGCCGGGGATGGCGAAGCCTTCCGCCGGAATGAAGCTCAAAAACGGCAGCAGGGTGGACAGGCCGGACAGCACCGTGCCCGCGCCCAGCAGCTCACGGAAGAAGCCCATGAGAACCAGAGCAAACGTAAAGCCCAGACCCATGCACACGCCGTCCAGCGCGGAGGGCAGCACCTTGTTCTTGGAAGCATACGCCTCGGCACGGCCGAGGATGATGCAGTTTACAACGATGAGCGGCAGGAACAGGCCGAGGGATGCCGCCAGAGACGGCACAAACGCCTGCAGCGCCAGATCGATCATGGTAACGAAGGTTGCGATGATGGTAATGAACGCCGCGATACGGATTTTATCCGGAATAAACTTGCGCAGCGCGGAAATAACGACGTTGGAGCAGATCAAAACGATGGTTGCCGCAACGCCCATACCAATGCCGTTGGACAGCGAGGTTGTCGTTGCCAGCGCAGGGCACAGACCGATGGTCTGCATGAAAATCGGGTTGTCGAGGATGACGCCCGCTTTCAACTGTTCAGAAAATTTCATTTGGCTCTTCCCCCTTTAACCCAGACTTGCGACACAGTTTGCCGCCGTATTGACGCCGAGGGTGACCGCGCGGGAGGTAATGGTCGCGCCGGTGATGGCGTTGATTGTGCCGCCGTCCTTAGAAACGGCCAGACTGCCGTCCGCCGACTGACCGGCAAACTGTGCAATCCAGTTCTTATCGCTCTGCGCCTTGGCGCCGAGGCCCGGGGTCTCAGACGCTTCGGTCACCTTGATACCGGCAATCGTGCCGTCCTGATTGATGCCGACGATCATCTTGAGCGCGCCGCCAAAGCCCTTGGGGTTGACTTCCACGCAGTAGCCTGCGTCCGCGCCGCCCAGCGTCGCCTTGTATACGCCGGAAACCACCGGCTGATTCTTATCGGCCGGCGTAGCGAAGTCCGCCGGAACCTCTACATCGGCAAATTCCGCGTCCGGGATGATTTCACTCATTGCCTGATTGCGGGTCTCAATGCCGTTTTGTTCGATTTTGTCCTTCGTCACACTGTTAATCACGCCCAGAAGCAGCGCGCATACAAAGGTGATAAGGCCCAGTACGACGACCAGCATCAGAATGCCGCCGCCCTTTTTGCTGCTATCCATAACTTACTGTGCCTCCTTCTTCTTATCCAGCGCATAGCCGAACTTACGGGGATGGGTGGCCTTGTCGATCGCCCAAACCAGCGTGTTCATAATGAGGATGGAATACGAAACACCCTCCGGCAGGCCGCCGAAATAGCGGATGAACACGGTCAGCAGACCGCAGCCGATGCCGAAGATGATCTGTCCCTTGGAGGTAACCGGGCTGGTGACATAGTCGGTGGCCATAAAGAACGCGCCGAGCATCAGGCCGCCCGAAAGCACCTGAGAGAGCATCCACTGTACGCGGGATACGTCGCCCATGGGGAACAGGAAGGTAAGTACTGCAACCGTCAGAATGTACGCGGCCGGGATATTGATGGTGATAACCTTGCGCCACAGCAGGTATGCGCCGCCGGCGATCAGCGCGAGCGCCGAGGTTTCGCCGATAACGCCGCCGGTCTGGCCGAGGAACAGCTCAAGCAGGCTTGCATCCGGCAATGCGCCGGTCTTGAGCGCCGCCAGAGGCGTTGCCGTGGAGATGGCGTCGGTCACGGTGACCGAACCGATCAGCGGCAGGGACGCATGCGGCTGGGTCCATGTGGTCATCAGGCCCGCCCAGGACGCCAGCATAAACGCACGCGCGCCGAGCGCCGGGTTCATGAAATTCTTGCCCAGACCGCCGAACAGCATCTTAACGATGATAATGCCGAACAGCGCGCCGAGCACCAGCATCCACCACGGGGCCGAAACCGGCACGTTGAACGCGATCAACACGCCCGTGACCAGACAGGACAGGTCGCCGATGGTGTTCGGATGGCCAATGATTTTGTTATAAATGGTTTCAAACACGGCGCAGGCCACCATGGTGATTACGGTCAGCACCAGCGCGCGCGGGCCAAAGGTGTATACCGCAACGCACAGTGCGGGAAGCAGTGCCACAAGCACATCCAGCATCAGGCTGCGGGTATCGTCATCCGCCTTGATATGGGGTGAGGAGGTGACGACGACTTTACTCAGATCATACATTTTCGTTTCCCCTCCTTACTTCTTCTCGGCCTCAGCCTTCGCCTTTTCGGCATCTGCCTTGGCCTTTTCCGCCATACGCTTGGCCTGGATCTTGCCCTTGCTCAGGCGGAACTGCGCCACCAGCGGGATACGGGCTGGACAAACATACGCGCACGAGCCGCACTCGATGCAGTCCATCATGCCGCACTCCACCGCATTGTCCAGATCTTCCTTCTTGCCGTACAGGTTCATGTAGTTGGGCAGCAGGTGCATCGGGCAAGCGGCGATGCACTTGCCGCAGCGGATACACTGCGGGTCGGCAACACGCTTATCCTCGTCGCCGCTGAAGGCCAGAAATGCGTTGGTGCCCTTGAAGATCGGGATTTCGAGCGAGAACTGCGCAACACCCATCATCGGGCCGCCCATCAGCAGCTTATTCGGGGCTTCCTTGAAGCCGCCGCAAGCGTCGATCATCTTTTCGACCTGCGTACCGATGCGCACTTCGAGATTTTTCGGCTCGGCGATGGCAGAGCCGGAAACGGTTACGATACGGCGGATAACCGGCATACCGGTGGTAAAGCGGCGATAAACCGCGCCGGCGGTGTCCACATTGAACACGGCGCAGCCTGCGTCCGCCGGCAGCTTGCCGGAGGGAACCTCGCGGCCGGTGCAGGCGTTGATGAGCTGCTTCTCCGCGCCCTGCGGATACTTACACTTGAGAGGATAAAGCTTCAGGCGCGGATCGTCCGCTATCAGCTTTTCGATGCCCGGGAAGGCGTCGGACTTGTTCTCCTCGACCCCGATGATCGCGTTCTGTACGCCCATGATGTCGGCCAGCATCTTCAGGCCGCCTATCACTTCTTCCGGACGCTCCAGCAGCAGACGGTGGTCGCTCGTTATGTACGGTTCACATTCCGCCGCGTTGATGATGACCGTGTCGCACTTACCGATACCCGACTGAATTTTGACATGGGTCGGGAAGGTTGCGCCGCCGTGACCGACAATACCAGCCGAACGGATGCACTCGATGCGCTCCTCATTGGACATGGACGCAAAGTCATACGGATGCACGGACTCGTGCAGACGGTCCTCGCCGTCGTTTTCGATCACAATCGACAGCACTTTGCTGCCGTTGGGATGCAGACGCGGCTCCACCGCCGTGACCTTACCGGACACGGTTGCGTGGACAGGAGCGCTGACAAAGCCGCCGGCTTCCGCGATGGGCTGTCCCAAATCCACGGTATCACCGACCGAAACGATCGGCTTAGCCGGGGCGCCGATGTGCATGGAAACCGGCAGAATGACCTGATCAGGCAATGCCAGCTTCTCGATCGGCTTGGTGTTTGTCGCGGCCTTGTAACCCGGATCTGCATGAGTGCCGGGGTGAATGCCGCCACGGAACGAATACACCATGTTTTTCACCTCTCTATTTTTTTGCGCAAGAAGAACCTACGCCGAGAGGCGCGGCTCCATCTTCATAAAGGAAATTATAAGGCCGTGCCTTGGCGCAGCCTTACAAAATAGATTATACTGTTTTTTGCCTCAAATAAGCAAGCCCAAAACACAAAAAAATTGACTAAAAAACAAAAAATCTTTGTACAGCATGATGATCTGCTGGTATTTTCTCTACTGATTTTGTAAATAAACTATGATATTGCATTTTTTCTGTCCATCCTCAGAATCTGAAAAAAGCCGACGCGAAAACGCGCCGGCTTTTGGGTCTTATTGCTTGTTTTTCGGATTTTCACAGTACATTTCGGTGTAGGCTGTCGCCGCCGGGTCGCCGCGCGGCGGCGCGTCCTGCGACCAGGGCGGCACAGATGCCACCGCAGCCGAATCAATATGCGCCGCGTCGTCATACTGTGGGAACGGCTTTGGCTCGCGTTCAGGCTTTCGCTTGTCCTTCATACCGCGCCCCCTTATACCGCCACACGTCTGGCCATAAACTGGGCGGCGGTCTGGCACAGCTTGACCGTCACCTCGTTTGCCGACGTGCTTTCATCCTCGCTGACATATACCACACAGCCGCTGACATCCCCTTCGGTGATGATGGGCGCGGCCACCACCACATTATAAGCGTCGTGGTCTGAGACGGTCAGCTCGGGCACATCGTCCACACCCCGCTCATACACCACACGCTGTTCCATCAGCTGCTCCAGTTCAGCAGAGATGCGTTTTTCCAGGATATCCTTTTTCGCACCGCCTGCCGCGGCGATGACCGCGTCGCGGTCACAGATTGCGCAGCTCATCCCCGCTGTGCGGGCGAGCGCCTCGGCCAGTTCTCCTGCCACCGTGCCCATTTCGCCCATCGGGGAATACTTCTTGAAAATTACCTCACCGTCGCGGTCGGTGAAAATCTCCAGCGGGTCGCCCTCGCGGATGCGCAAGGTGCGGCGGATTTCCTTTGGAATGACCACGCGACCCAAATCATCAATACGGCGCACAATGCCGGTTGCCTTCATTTACGCGTTCCCTCCCATACGCAATTTCTGGTTGTACAGGTAGTATGACTGGAACGCGACGCATTATACGGCAGCAGTTCTGGCAATTTTTGACGTGCATAATCAATTTTTGTCGTCAACGGGCGATAACACGCGCCCCTGTGACGATGGCGCGCGGCGCGCCGGTCAGCGGCATGCCGGTATACGGTGTGTTCACCGCTTTGGACTGATAGGTTTGATATACGGTTTCCCGCTCCCAATCGAGCAGCACCAGACGGGCAAAATTGCCCACCTCCACCGCCCGGCCGCCAAGTCCATAAATCTCCGCCGGCGATTTGCTCATTTTGTCGATTAGCTGCATGGGCGTCAGTCTGCCGGTTTTCACCAGATAGGTGTTGCACACGGAAAACGCGGTTTCCAGCCCCGTGATGCCGCTCGGCGCTTTGGCAAACGCGCGCGCTTTTTCCTCTGTGGTATGCGGCGCATGGTCGGTGGCAATCATATCAATGGTGCCATCGCGCAGGCCTTCTATCAAAGCCTGCCGATCAGCCTCACAGCGCAGCGGCGGGTTCATGCGCGCATACGTACCGTGCGCAAGCACATCCTCCTCTGTCAGGCTGATATGGTGCGGCGTAACCTCGGCATAAACGCGCGCGCCGAGCGCTTTGCCCGCGCGGATGAGCGCAACCGATTGTCCGCAGGAAATATGCTGGAACACCACACGCGCGCCCGTATCAAGCGCCAGCGCGATATCGCGCGCAATCATGGCGGTTTCCGCCGCGCCCATCGCGCCGGGCACGCCGAATTGTTTCGCGGCCGCCGAACCGTAATTGACGCCGGGAGACGGCACAAGCGACGGCTCCTCCTCATGGAAGGACAGCAGAATGTCGTGCGCAGCAGCCTGCTCCATCGCCGTGCGGCACAGTCCCGCCGAGGTGAGATTGATGCCGTCGTCGGTCAGACAAGGTGCCCCCGCAGCGGTCAGCCCCTCAAAATCGGTCAGCTCCTGCCCTTTTAGGCCCTTGGTTACCGCGCCTGCCTGCAGCACCTCGACCGGACAGTCCTTCGCTTTATCCGTGACATAACGGATGATTTCGGGCGTATCACAGGTTGGCAGTGTATTTGCCATGCAGATGACGGTCGCGTATCCGCCCGCGGCAGCGGCAGCCGCGCCGGTCAGCACATCCTCCTTTTCGGTCTGGCCCGGGTCGCGGAAATGCACATGCCCATCGACAAAACCGGGCGACACCGTCAGCCCCGCCGCATCGTATACCTGACAGCCTGCGGGCGCGGTGATGCACGGCTGCACCGCAGCGATTACGCCGTCATCCCCGATGAGTACATCGTTCGGCGCGTCCACGCCGGTATACGGGTCCAATACCCGACCGTTTTGAATCAGCAGCATAGGAAAAACCTCCGTGAGATAGGATGTCCGCCCGCCGGGGCGGCGATTCTTTATCTTTATTGTACCATGGCCTCTTCCGCGCCGCAAGGTGGCCCACCTCAGGCCATCCGCATGACATTCCTGTACGCCGCTGCGCGCTTTTACGCCAAGATGATGATAGCTCATACCGTTCTCTCCCGGTCGTATAGTTATGTGATAATCCTATTCTACTATGGCTTCGTATGCGCTTCTTTTCACTTTCTTTTTGTGCTGCACTTGATAGAATAATTCACCTTATACAATAAAAAAGAAAGCCCACTCAAAAAGTGTTTCTTGAGTAGGCTTTCTCGTTGACTGAAAAAATAAAATATGTATTACTCCGTATACGACATATTTCCGTTCTTATCACAAGTCATCGTGATAGTGTACGTTTTTCCGCCTGCATAATTAAATGTACATTTGCCCTTGACCGAAGAACCGGAGTGCGACGAGCTTCCGGAGTAGCCATACGATGACGAAGCATACCAATCATCAGCAGTCGCGGCCGAGCGGCTTCCATCATAAATAAATGTACCGCACAAAGTATATTTACCGATATAGGTGCTTCCGTGATAGGCTCTTGCTTCGCGCTCAATATAGCGCTCGGTCACTGCCCGTGTGGTCGTGTCGGCATTCTTTCCCGTTGTAGTGATAACTAAATAATAGCCATCACCATAATCAATGGTTTCAGTCTGGGTGGGATTTGCTGCTCCTACGGCAAAAATCATGCAAGACAGCAGGAGCACACAGGAAATGGCTCTTTGCAACTTTTTACTAAGCATAGTTATTCCCCCTGTAAGGCTTCTTCAAAGGTTATGTCTTTTTTCACTTGCTCATCTGTTGTATTTTCTTCTTCAACATAAAAATCATTGCGCATGACTTGATTTGCTTGGATATAATATCCGCCAAATACACCAGCAATGACTGCAAAAATGCAGATAATTAAGACAACAAGCAAGCGCCGCTTTCGTTTGGTATTCGAAACCTCCACTGCGCTGATATTATCCATTATCTGTGCTGCAATTTGCTCGGGTGATCCGACTTCTGCGCATAAATCATCATAAGACAATGTAGAATAAGCTGATAATTCCTGCTGCAATCCATCCAATAATCTGGAACGGGTTGTCTTAGAACAAATCAGCCTACGCGAAACTGCTCGTACATATCGACGCACACCTTTTTCCTCCATCATACTTTGTCACCTCCGCTGTTTTGACGGATCTGCTGTACCGCTTGGGACATTTGGTCATAAACATCCTCAATATATTGCAGATACGTCACTCCATCAGGAGTGATTTCGTAATACTGACGGACGCGGTTATCGTCTGAAATTGCTTTTTGGCCTTCACGCACAAATCCTTGCGATGTAAGGCGATATATGACCGGATAGAGCAGCGAAATAGAGTATTTCCCGCCGCTGCGTTTTTCCAATTCATATGCCATTTCATAAACATACATTGACCGCTCTGAAAGCAGCAAAAGTACGAGCAAAGGGTTTACTGCACGCTTAAAATAATCCTCAAAGGAATGGCCTGTATCCTTAGTGGATTTGCTTCCGTTTTTCATGGCGCCACCAAACATGTTTGTTGCGTTTATACTAACATTCCGTTTTCTTTTTGTCAATATTTAGCATTGGCAAATATTAAAAATATAATATGCTATAAACAATGACGAAACCGGTCGGATTGCCCGCCAAGTTAATGAATTGCGCGGCATTTATGTTTTTCTATCGCAGTGCGGTTGGGATGCCATTGGAGACGCTTATTTAGACATCGGTTTGCAAAATGGAGTGTTGACCCCAATTGACGAGATTCTCAGACAAAAAGTGATGGAGCGAGCTTGTAAATACTGATTTATTGCATAAAAAGGCTACGGAAAATTTCCGTAGCCTTTTGTCATTATCTCAGCCATTACGCATTTCACACTTTCATGCGCCCGAGTATTCATCCACATATATCGTTAGGTGGCATAACCCGAATTTGCTCACAACGCATATTAGAACAACCTTTTTCTCCTCCGGGACGCACCCCTCTTCGGACAAACCGTACAGGTTTGGTCAAGATTTTTTACATCTGGTGGTCCAGCGTGACCACCGGATTATACCGCGTATCGATCTCCTTCAGCCGATCGTAAATCTGCATCATCAGATCCCGCTTTCTCTTTTCATCATAGGTAAACGGCACTACCACGTCAAAAATCAAGTTAATCTGCCGCTCTCCGTCCACCACACGGAAATCGTGCATGGACAGAGCCTCGTCAATGCCCCGCAGCACACTGTCCACCTGCTCACGCAGCGCGGTGACATGCTCGTTATTGACATCAATCGGGTCCATGTGAATGACCAGATACACGCCCGTGCGCTGCCAAACACGCTTTTCCGCCTCGTCAATGACCTCGTGCACCGCCACAAAGTCCGAGTCGCTTGGCACCTCGGCATGCAGCGAGGCCAGCGAACGACCCGCGCCGTAGTTGTGAATAATCAGGTCGTGCACACCGACAATATAACCGGATTCGCACACAATTTCCTCAATGCTGTGCGCAATTTCCGGGTCGGCTGCTTCGCCGAGCAGCGGCGCGACCGTATCGCGCACAATGCCGATGCCCGCCCAGATGATGAACAGCGCCACGAGTACGCCCACATAGCCGTCTACCGGCAAAGTGGTAAAGCGTCCCGCAATCATGCCGATGACAACCACCGAGGTGGTAATCACGTCGTTGCGGCTGTCCTGTCCCGCCGCCATCAGAACCGGCGACTCAATTCGACGGCCGATGGAGGAATTAAACGCACCCATCCACAGCTTTACCAGCATGGACACCGCCAGAATCACCAGCAGCACGACTGAAAACACCACCGGTTCGGGGTGGATGATGCGGTCGAACGAGGTTTTAAGGAACTCTACGCCCACCAGCACAATGATAAACGCCACAATCAGGCCCGCAATGTACTCGGTACGGCCGTAACCGAAGGGATGCTTTGCGTCCGGCGCCTTGCCCGACACTTTGAAGCCCACAATCGAAATCAGGCAGGAAAGCCCATCGGACAGGTTGTTAAAGGCATCCGCTGCAATCGAAATCGAGCCGGTCAGCAAGCCAATGACCAGCTTGAGCACAAACAGAAAAACATTGCATGCAATGCCCACGCCGCCGGACAGGACACCGTACTGCTCGCGCACGCGCGCATCCCTTGTATTATCCGCATCGTGAATGAACCACCGGACCAATGCTTTGGTCATAACAATCCCCTCGAATACATAATGTTATAAATGCCAAATAATATTGCAATTTGAAATATCATAATTGCCGGAATCCCCCACATGAAACTGCGATGGAGCGTCTTGTGGCGGATGAGCAGCATAGTCAGATACACGCCCGGCCCGCCGCCGACCAGCGTCCAGAAAAACAGTGTGCGCTCGGGTACCCGCTGCCAGCCGTTGCGCGCGGCAAGTTTGTCATAAATGCAGACGGCCGCGCCTATCACGCTGACCGCAATGAGATAGTATAATACGCGCTGCACGTCCGACATGCCCTCCTCCGGCGAAATTTCTATTTATTGTACCACATTCTGTCTCATATCGCAAATGACAGGCAAAAAAGTAGCTGCCGCTAACACATTTACCGCCAAAACGAGAAATCCCACCCAAGAGTGTTGTCCTGAGTGGGATTTCCCGTATAAGATGAAAAGAAATGAAAAGAAATGAAGAAATAAACAATGTTACTATATATCGTATATGTCTTACTGCCCGCACAATTGAATGTGCATTTACCCTATAAGACAATATGAAATAGGCCAATCATACCTGCCGCAAGCAATCCAGCAATCCGGAACGAATCGCTCTAAAGCCGAGCAACCTATGGGGAAACCGCGCGCATTTGGCGGTGTACGGTTTTGGTTTCCGTTATACTTTGAAGAAACAGCCGCTATACTTGGTGGATTTGCTTTCTTTTTTCATAACTTCACCAAACGCGTTTGTTGATATTATACTAACATTTTATTTTCATCTTGTCAATATTAAGTATTGCTAAATATATCATAAATTTATATCATGCTATTTGTAAATCTGTGTGAACAAGTGGAGTAAAATCAACAGCAATCATAAAAAGCCCGGCTTGGCCGGGCTTTTCTGCTTGTGCGAAACTGCGTTTTGTTTGCTGCTTTTCCGTTCCTGACGCGGCACAGCCGACCAAATCAGCATGGCGCTCCTCCATCGACGAGCTTTTTCGGACTGCCGTTGTCGAACGGCTGCTTGAAATGGCAGCACAGCTGCAATCCTGAGTCGAACTGCGCGGCATACTGCCCTGCCATCGCTGCTGCGCCGATGCGCGCCAGCCCGAACAACTCAGGCACGGAATCCGTGCGCGTTTCTTCCGGCCTCCACAGGTTGTGCCAAGGCGCGTGCTGCTCGTTGAGTGCGTCCCATGCCGGACGCTCCACCTTCATATGACCGGTCAGGATCGCACCCCGCCCTGCCAGCCGCTCCAGCCGCTGCGCAGTGCGGTAGGTGCGGCGCTTATCGGCATAGAAGAAGTTCTCCCACGAAAGCATTTCGTCAAACGAACGTCGCAGGTCGCGCACGGGGACATCCTCACCATAGACATTTTCCAATACCGCATGCAGCAGCACCGCCAGCACAGCTTTTTCCTCCGGGGGAAGTGCATAGAAGCCCGCCGGCTTGAAGTTGGTCACCGGCGCGTGGTATGCCCGCTCGTACACCAGACAATCGATATCGCTCTCAATCTGGCAATGCACGGCCGAAGCGTTGAGTTTAGGCTCCGCGTCGCAGATCTGCACCTGACGACAATAGACATACGGGTGAATCTCGCTGTCCAGCGCATAATGGCAGATAAAGCCGTAGAAATACGCCGCCGCAGTCTCCTGCGCCGCGCCGGTCAGACAATGCACGCCGCGCGCAAGCGCCGCGAACAGCTCATCGGTCTTTTCCGAGTGCATGCGGTTGCCCAGCTTGTGCAGCGGACTGCCCAGTAGGATCTTGCGGTAAAACAGCGGGTCCGGCCCCTGACAACCCCACCGGAAGCTCTCTGGATGCTTGCGCGTCAACTCCTGCACCGGCGCGGGGAATACGCTCTGCGACTGCTCTCCAAACAGATGATGCGATACAAAATCCGCCACTGTGATGTCCTCCTTTTATCTCAAAAACAAACAGCCGAAACGGTCATGCGTTGCCCGGGAAAATAATACCCGCGCTTTGTCGCGCGCGCTCCAGCAACTCCGCCATTTCTATGGTTTTCTCCATCCGACGGCGGCAGTCCGCACGGTCGTCCGCCGCGACCAGCCCCGCGATGCCCTGCATCTCCCAGTACCACGCGGTTTCTCCTCGCTGCTCGTCAAACATCTGCTCGCCGGCATCGGTCACGACCGTGACGCGCGTACACATGCTGACCGGGTCCTCCACGCGGATGAAGCCCTTTTCTCCTATGATATGCGCGCCGTTTTCACCCTTGCAGTCCTTTGCGCCTGTGCACTGAGCGATAAAGCCCGGATATTCCAGCACTGCGGTGCCGCCAAGGTCGATACCGTTCTCATGTCGCCGCGCATGGTAGGTCAGCTTTTCCGGCATACCAAATAGGCCGTACACAAAATACAGGTTATACAGGTTGATATCCATGAGCGCGCCGCCCGCAAAGGCAGGATTGAACACGTTGGGCGTCTCTCCGGCCTTCAGTGCGTCGTATTTGCTCGAATACTGGCAAAAGGTGCACGATACCTGCCGCACCGGCCCGATTTCGGGCAGTTTCTCGCGGATGTACGCAAAATGCGGCAGAAACAGCGTCGTGATGCCCTCGAACAAAAACAGGTCTTTCTCCGCCGCCAGCGCGGCCAGCTCCTCCGCCTGCGCACGGGTGGGCGCAAAGGGCTTTTCGCAGATAACATGCTTGCCGCTTTCGAGCGCTTTCTTGGTCTGCGCATAGTGCAGACTATTGGGAGAGGCAACATAGACCCAGTCAACCGCGGGGTCTGCCAGCATGTCGTCCAGCGCGGTATACACCTTTTGCACGCCGAACCGCTCCGCAAGCGCACGCCCCGTCTCTTCCCAGCGCGAATAAACCGCCTCATAGGTCACGCCTTGCGCGCGCACAGCTTCGCTCATCACCCATGTCACAATGTTGCCCGTTCCTATCGTTCCGATATTCATGATGCAGCCTCTTTTCCGCCTTTGGGCATAGTGTTTACTTTTATCATGGCACACTTTGCCGCTGTGCGCAACCAATTTTTTATCCCATTTATGAAAAAAACGCAGCCGTCTTTCCCACCCGGAAAAACGGCTGCGCCATCATCTTCTTTTTGGAAAAGCAGAACGGCTTAGCCCTCGTAATCCGCTTCGTTCTCCCAGTTGTGCCAGACCGCCTGTACATCATCGTTGTCCTCGAGATTGTCAAGCAGCTTGCGCATCTGGGCCATATCCTCTTCCTTTTCAAGGGAGATATAGTTTTGCGGCACCATCTCGACCTCGGCCTCGACAAAGGAGTAGCCCAGCGTCTCGAGCGCCTCGCGCACCGCCGAGAAATCCTCCGGCGCGGTGTAAATCTCAAAGGTCTCTTCGCCCGACTGGAAGTCCTCCGCGCCCGCGTCGAGCGCCTGCATCATCACGGTGTCCTCGTCCAGCTCGCCGCGCTCCATGATGATAACGCCCTTCTTGTCGAACTGCCAGGATACGCAGCCCGTCGCGCCCAGACCCGCGCCGTATTTGTCGAACAGGTGACGCACATCGGCCACCGTGCGGTTCTTGTTATCGGTCAGGGTTTCCACAACCACCGCGACGCCGCCGACACCGTAGCCTTCATAGTTGTTGGCCTCATAGTTTACCTGACCGCTCGCGCCCGAATACTTGTCCAGTGTGCGCTTGATATTGTCGTTGGGCATATTGTTGGCCTTGGCCTTGGCAATACAGTCGCGCAGGCGAGAGTTAAAATCCGGATTGGCCGAACCGCCTTCCTTAATAGCAATGGCCATCTCACGGCCGATCTTGGTAAAGATTTTCGCTTTTTTCGCGTCGTTTGCGCCCTTGCGCTTGGCAATATTATGCCATTTGGAGTGTCCCGACATGGTGGAAAGTCCCTCTTTCTATCTGAAATAAATTTAATATAACCTCAAAAACGCCATACGGCGCATACAAATTTTATCAGATTTTTTACACTTCCGCAATACCCGCGTGTATATTTTTCACGCGCTGCGTGCAAACTACGCTCGAAAACTTCAAAAAAGAGGTGATTTCCCATGAGCAAACAGAACAAGCGTCAGAACCCGTCTACTACCAACCAGAACCCGTCAAGCAGTCAAAACAAGAATCCGAATCCGTCCACCTCGAACCAGTGCCCGAACGGCACCAGCAGCAAGAAGAACGATCAGCAGTACTGATTGCCGACTTGGACAAACAAAAGGACGTGCCGCAGCACGTCCTTTTGTATTATTTCCGTCAGTCTCCCATCGACAGACCGAGCGCGCGCGCCGCGCGCACCACTTCACCGTCGGGCGGGACGGTCTTGAGCTTGCCCGCCACCTCTTTGAGCGGCACGGGCACGATTTTATCGTTTTGCAGCGCCACCATATAGCCGTACTTCTTCTCGCGAATGAGATGCGCCGCCGCCACGCCGAAACGGCTGGTCAGCAGACGGTCGGCCGGACAGGGCGCGCCGCCGCGCTGGTAGTGGCCCGGAATGGTCACGCGGATCTCCTGCCCTGTGATCGCCTTCAGCTCGTCCGCGATGCGGTAGGAGATGGACGGATAGGCCATTTTCTCGCGCGCGGCCTTAAATTCTTTTTTGCTCATCTTGGCCTCTTCCTGGCTGATCGCGCCCTCCGCAACCGCAAGAATGGAGAACCGCTTGCCGCTCCTCGAGCGCTTGTCGATGGCTTCCGCAATCTTTTTAGCTGAATACGGAATCTCCGGAATGATGATAACGTCCGCGCCGGACGCAATGCCGGAATACAGTGTCAGCCAGCCGGCCTTGTGTCCCATTACCTCAACGATAAACACGCGCGAATGTGAGAACGCGGTGGAGTGGATCGAGTCAATGACCGTCGTGGCGATATCGATAGCCGACTGGAAACCGAAGGTCATTTCCGTGCCCCACAGGTCGTTGTCAATCGTCTTGGGCAGCGTCACGACGTTTACGCCGTTCTCGCTGAGGAGGTTGGCGGTCTTATGCGTGCCGTTGCCGCCGAGGATCACCAGGCAATCGAAGCCTTCCTCATTGACGGTCTTGAGCATTTTCTGCAGCTTGGTCTCCTCGCTGTCCTCGCTCGCCTTCTGCATTTCCTTGAACGGCTGGCGGGACGTGCCGAGAATCGTGCCGCCCATGGTCAGGATATCCGAGAAATCCCGCGGATTCATCTCGTGATAATCGCCCTCGATAAGGCCGCGATAGCCGTCCCGGATGCCATAGATGGTCACCTTGCTGCCCAGTTCGTTATACAGCGTTTTCGCCACGCCGCGCAGGGCGGAATTGAGGCCCTGGCAGTCGCCGCCGCTTGTCAGCATGCCAATCTTCATAAGCGCAACCTCCTTTTTAATTACCTTTATCATACGCCATTTTTTCCGCATTGTGAAGAGTCTTTCGTTAGGTTTTGCATACCCAGCGTAATTCATCCGTTTTTGACTACTGTCGCAGTATAAGATATTTTATACGCAAAATTTTTGTAGGATTCATCAGTTGCATACTATATATTGTTGTGCTATTCTTAAATCAGACAAGTTCCCTGCAACTGACGGACAAGGTGGAGCGCAAACCACCGGGGAGCAGGGGTTCCGTAAAAATGCCGACCGTCTGGGCAGTGTCGCACAAGATACGCGATGCTGCCCTTTTTTGCATACAAAAAAGGGCAGATAAACGAAAGAAATAGGAGGAATCATCTATATGAACGCATGGAACACCTTCATCGGCGGCGATTGGCAAAATGAGATCAACGTCCGCGATTTCATCCAGAAAAACTACACCCCTTACGAGGGCGACGGCGCGTTCCTCGCGCCTGCAACCGCCCGCACGACCGCAATGCGCGAAAAGTTTGACGCGCTGCTCGCGGAAGAGCGCGAAAGGGACGGCGTGCGCAATGTGGATACCGATACCGTTATCACGATTACGGCGTTTGGCCCGGGCTATCTTGATAAGGACAACGAAATCATTGTCGGCCTGCAGACCGACGAGCCGCTCAAGCGCGCCTGCAACCCGTTCGGCGGCATGCGCATGGTGCGCGAGGCATGCAAGGCCTACGGTTACGAGGTTTCGCCCAAGATTGAAGAGGAATTCAAGTACCACAAGACGCATAACGACGGCGTGTTTTCCGCCTACACCAAGGATGTGCGCGAAGCGCGCCACGTCGGTCTGCTGACCGGCCTGCCGGATGCCTACGGCCGCGGCCGCATCATCGGCGACTATCGCCGCGTGGCGCTCTACGGCGTGGACCGCCTGATTGAAGAAAAGCAGCGCGACAAGGACGCGCTGGGCGAGGTGCCGACCACCGAAGCGGAAATCCGCACCGCGGAGGAGCTTTCCGACCAGATCAAGTCGCTCAAGGACATGGTCAAGATGGCAGCCTCCTACGGCTTTGACATCACCCGCCCGGCGGAAAACGCCAAGGAAGCGGTGCAGTGGCTGTACTTTGCTTACCTTGCGGGCATCAAGGAGCAGAACGGCGCGGCGATGAGCCTCGGCCGCACCTCCACCTTCCTTGACATCTACTTCGAGCGCGACCTCAAGGCAGGCGTGCTGACCGAGTCCGAGGCGCAGGAGATCATGGACGATTTCGTGCTGCATCTGCGCATGGCGCGCCACCTGCGCACGCCTGAATATAACGAGCTGTTCGGCGGCGACCCGATGTGGATCACCGAATCTATCGGCGGCATCGGCGAGGATGGCCGCCCGCTCGTGACCAAGAACAGCTTCCGCGTGCTGCACACGCTGTACAACTTAAATCCCGCTGCCGAGCCGAATCTCACCGTGCTCTGGAGCGAAAACCTGCCCGAAAACTGGAAGAAGTTCATCGCCAAGGTGTCCATTGACACCGACGCCGTCCAGTACGAGAACGACGACGTAATGCGCCCCTATTACGGCGACGACTACGCCATCGCCTGCTGCGTTTCCGCAATGCGCGTGGGCAAGGATATGCAGTTCTTCGGCGCGCGCGCCAATATCGCAAAGCTGATGATGATGGCCATTAACGGCGGCCGCGATGAGAATAAATTCGATCAGGTCGGCCCGGAACTGCCCGTCATGGAAGGCGACACGCTCGACTATGACGAGGTTTGCCGCCGCATGGACTTCTACCGTCCGTGGCTGGCCAAGACCTATGTGTCCGCAATGAACACCATCCACTATATGCACGACAAATACGCCTACGAGAAGAGCCAGATGGCCCTGCACGACACCGAGGTGCGCCGTCTAATGGCATTCGGCATCGCAGGCATGAGCTGCATGGCCGATTCGCTCTCTGCCATCAAGCACGCCAAGGTACACCCCATCCGCAACCCGGAAAACGGCATCATCGTCGATTTTGAAATCGAGGGCGACTTCCCGAAGTTCGGCAATGACGACGACCGCGTCGACGCCATCGCCTGCGAGCAGGTTGAAAAGTTCTACAACGCCCTGACCCAGTTCCCGCTCTACCGCGGCGCGATTCACACCCTGTCCATCCTGACCATCACCTCCAACGTCATGTACGGCAAGAAGACCGGCAACACGCCGGACGGCCGCCGTTACGGCGAACCGCTCGCTCCGGGCGCAAACCCGATGAGCGGCCGTGACAAGTCGGGCGCGCTGGCCTCGCTCAACTCGGTGGCAAAGCTGAGCTACGAATACTGCCGCGACGGCATCTCGAACACCTTCTCTATCACGCCGGGCGCGCTCGGCAAGACCGATGAGGAGCGGGTCAACAACCTCGTCGCCATCATGAGCGGCTACTTCGCCCAGAAGGCGCACCACCTGAATGTCAACGTTATGAACCGTGATACGCTCATCGCTGCCTATGAGCATCCCGAGCAGTATCCCAACCTGACCATCCGTGTCTCGGGCTACGCAGTCAACTTCTACAAGCTCAGCCGTGAGCAGCAGCGCGAGGTCATCTCGCGCACGTTCCACCAGGCAATCTGACGCAAGCACCCTTGGTGTCTGATTGCGCGGGCTGGGCGGCAAATATCCCAAGCAATATTATTTTAAGAAAGGTTGTGACAAAATGACTGGACGCATCCATTCCATCCAGTCCCTCGGCGCGGTGGACGGGCCGGGTGTGCGCTGTGTGGTCTTCATGCAGGGCTGCCCGCTGCGCTGCGTCTACTGTCACAACCCGGACACTTGGGACGCGGATGACGGCGAAGAAATCGACACGGACGAACTCGTGCGCCGCGTACTGCGCTATCAGCCTTACTGGAACAACGGCGGCGGCGTGACCGTTTCAGGCGGCGAGCCGCTGCTGCAAGCGGACTTTGTCGCGGAATTCTTCCAAAAGCTGCACGAGCACGGCGTTCACACCGCGCTGGATACCTCGGGTACGGGCTGTCCGACAGCCGCCGCCGAGCGCGTGCTGCGGGATACCGATCTGGTGCTGTGCGACCTGAAATTCCTGACGGCGGCGGATTACCGCCGGTACTGCCGCGCGGAGGTGTCACAGGTTGAGCGCTTCTTGCAGCTGACCGCGATGAAAGGCGTGGCGCTCTGGGTGCGGCATGTAGTCGTGCCCGGTCTGACGGACAGCCTTGACCATCTGCGGCTGGTGAAGGCGCATGCCGAACGCTATCCCAATCTGCAAAAAATTGAATTTCTTCCTTTCCACAAGCTGTGCATTGAAAAATATGACCGGCTGGGCATTGACTTCCCGCTGCGCGACACGCCTTCGATGAATGAGGCATGGCTCAAGCAGCTGCTGGCAAAATTGTAAAAAAACGCGGAGGAACGCTGTTCCTCCGCGTTTTGCTATGTATGCTTTATGCTTCTTCCTTCTCCGGCCGTCTGCCGCAGAAGTGCACCTCGTAGCGGCGCATGCAGTCCTCAATTACTTCGATGGCTTTTTTTCGGTTGAGCGCGTCCGAAGTGGTGGTGTGCTTGTGTTCCAGACCCTTGTAGACCTCAAAAAAATGTGTGATCTCGTTGCCGTAATGCGGCGGCAGCTCATCCATATCGTGATAGAAATTCCACGTAGGCTCTTCAAACGGAATCGCAATGATTTTATCGTCAATTTCGTCCTCATCGATCATACGCATCACACCGATTGGATAGCAGTCCACCTCCACCAGCGGGTCGAGCGACTCGGTGCACAGCACGAGCACATCGAGCGGATCGCCGTCATCCGCGTATGTGCGCGGAATAAAGCCGTAATTGGCCGGATAGTGCGTGGATGTATACAAGATACGGTCCAGCCGCAGCAGACCGGTATTCTTATCCAGTTCATACTTTTTCTTGCTGCCCGCCGGAATTTCGATGACCGCGGTGAAGCGTTCCGGCGTGATGCAGCGCGGGTCAATGTCGTGCCAGATATTTCTCATGCCGTTTTCTCCTTTCTCTTTCTTTTTTCAGTATAGCAGACCCTCCATATTCCCGCAAGAGCTTGAGCCCTTGTAAAAAACCATTCCTTTACATGATTTTTACATAAAACGCATTGTCCCAACACAAAAAAGCAGTATAATAGTAGTATACTGAGCGATACTATGGCCGCTTTTTCTTGTGCGGCGGCCGGAATCCGAACAGGGGGGAATCTCTCTCATGACACAGGCAATCTGGGAACAGGGTTACACGCAGAACCGCGAGCTGTCATGGCTACAGTTCAATGCCCGTGTATTGGCTGAGGCGGAGGACGAAGCCGTGCCGCTTTTGGAGCGGTGCAAATTTCTTTCCATCTTCACCAGCAATCTGGACGAATTTTTTATGATTCGCGTGGGCAGCCTGTGCGATATGGCGGCGGTGGATAAGGGGCACATCGACAACAAATCCGGTATGACCGCCAAGGAACAGCTGCATCACATCTACGCTGCCGTCGAACCGCTGTATGCGCGCCGCGATGCCGCGTTCCGAGACGTCAGCACCCGGCTGCGCGCAGAGGGGCTTCACTGTCTTTCCATCAGCGAGCTGGAGCCTGCGGAGCAAAAATACATCAAGCAATATTTCAAAAGCGTCATTGCCCCCGTCCTTTCCCCGCAGATTGTGGACGCACACCATCCTTTCCCGCATCTGGAAGGCAAGGTGCTGCATATCGCAGCCCTGCTCGGCCACAAAAAGAGCGAGCGCTTGGGCCTGCTGCCTGTGCCGTCCTCGCTGCCCGCGCTGGTGTTCCTGCCGAGCGCGGAAAAGCGCTATGTGCCAATTGAGGATATCCTTCTCGAATACACCGGCCATGTGTTTGAGATGTACGACGTGCTGGAAAAGACCGTGTTCTGTGTCACACGCAACGCGGACATCCATCCGGATGACGAAACCTTCGGCGCGGAGGACGGCGACTTCCGCACCAGGATGGAAAAGCTGCTGCGTCGCCGCCGCCGCATGGCGGTTGTGCGCGTCGAGCTGACCCGCCCCATCAGCGACCATTTTACCGAATACTTCCGCAAACGATTTGACGTAACCGACGCGCAGATTTTCCTGTCGCGCAAGGCGCCGCTTCGGATGGGCTATGCGTTTTCTCTGGGAGATCATCTGCCCGAAAAGCAGCGGGCAGCCCTGTCCGATCCGCCGTTTTCTCCCCAGCAGCCAGCTATGCTGCCTGCCGGACAGAGCCTGCTCAAGGCCGCGCTCAAACACGACATTCTGCTTTCCTATCCCTATGAGTCGATGGAGCCGTTTTTGCAGATGATCCGCGAGGCGGCAAACGACCCCGCTGTGCTGTCCATCCGCATCACAATCTACCGTCTGGCGCGCAAAGCCAAACTGGTGGAATATCTGTGCGCCGCCGCAGAGAACGGCAAGGACGTAACCGCGCTCATTGAGCTGCGCGCCCGCTTTGACGAGCAGAATAACATCGACTGGTCCGAGCGCATGGAGGAAGCCGGCTGCAAAATCATCTACGGCTTTGAGGAGTACAAGGTGCACTCCAAAATCTGTCTGATTACCCGGCGCGAGCGCGGCGATGTGCGCCATATCACGCAGGTCGGCACCGGCAACTACAATGAAAAAACCGCCAAGCAATACACCGATGTATCGCTCATCACCTCGGATGAATCCATCGGCGCGGATGCGGGCGCGTTCTTCAACAATATGGCGCTGGGCAACCTCGAAGGCCGGTACAACCGCCTGCTGGTCGCGCCGAGCAGCCTGAAAAGCAGCATTCTTGCCCTGATGGATGAGCAAATCGCCCGCGGCAGCGAGGGCTATATGCTGCTCAAGCTCAATTCGCTGACCGATATCGACATCATCCACAAGCTGCGGGACGCATCCTGCGCCGGCGTGCATATCGAAATGATTGTGCGCGGCATCTGCTGCCTGCTGCCCGGTGTAGAGGGACATACCGAGAACATCACCGTGACCAGCATTGTCGGCCGTTTTCTCGAACATTCACGCATCTTCGTGTTCGGTCGCGGCGCGGAGGAGAAAATGTATATCTCCTCGGCCGATATGATGACCCGCAACACCGAGCGCCGCGTGGAGATCGCCTGTCCCATCGACTCGCCCGAGGTGCGTGCGCGGCTGCATGACATTCTGTACGCCATGCAGCATGATACCGTCAAGGCGCGCGTATTGCAGCCGGACGGCACCTACTGTAAAAAAACGCCTGTATCCGACCCCATTTGCGCGCAGGTATTGCTCATGCAGCAGGCCATCGATCAGGCTCGCAAACAGGCCGCGCATCCCGCTCCCCCTGAGCCGGGCTGGCGCAATCTGCTGGGCCGCCTGCTGGGACGCTGAAAAGCCACAGAAAACACGAAAAAGCCGTCACGAAAGTGACGGCTTTTGTTGGTGGGTGCTCCGCGTCCAAAACCGAACCCTATATCCTATATATTGTCTACAGTAGCGGTTGCGCCGCTTGCCAAATACGCTTTTATCCTCCGCACACATAGACGGCATGGACAACACTGATAATCAGGCGTTGCTTTTCTTCTTTTCCGTTTGCGCTTGTCGCTTAAACTGGTCGACGCTGTGATGATGCCTTCCGATCACTCGGCAATTTGTTCCGTAACAGACACAGCTTTGACACCGTCCTTCTTTAAAGCAGCTTTATCCTGTGCACTGTCGTGGCAGCTCTGGGCAACGCAGCACCGATGCTCGCTTTGCTCCGCCCGTGACGGTCATCCCACGCCTCCATACCGCAGGCGTCAGCCTTTGAACCATAAAAAGCAGCTCAGGTGAGCCGCAATGCCTTGCAACATCCCCTATAATGGAGTAAAATAGTTCCATCAGGATAAATAGAGGCAGGATGTGAGGTGTCCCCGCACCGCTTTTATTTATCTCAACAGGAATTCGCCGGTTGAAGATGTTGCGCGCAAGCCCCAAACGATTGCATAAAGGGAGGAATGTGTGATGAAGAAGTGTAAACGCATGATAAGCATCCTGCTGGCCGTTGTTATGCTGGCCGTCAGTATTCCAGCAGCATATGCGGCCGACCCCGACGGAGCACTAAACGGACAAAGCGGCAAATGGGCTGATTTTAACGAAGATATTTACGATACAGTTACTTTCATCAGTACGGTTAAAAATGCCAATGTAAACGGATTTCAGTGGCCATCCGGCGGGACTGTGCTGCTAAAAGAATCTGGTTCCAGATGGTCGTTGACAGATGATGATACACCGAACTGTAAAGGCATCAAGATACCCGCCGGCCTGGTTGTGGATATCTACAAGTATTATCAATCCGCAGGAATGACCGAACCTGTTTATAAGCTGCTCGGGCATTTTGATACCACCGACGGGACTGCGTACACCATCGGCGTCGGCAGCGACAGCAAGGGTCTGAACGGAAATATTTGTTATGGTTCTCAATTTGACGAATCCGTCTATGATTCAGTGATCGGCGTGATCGACCTGCTGAACGGCAAGGCCAGCTGGCCCGCTTCCGGGACAGTATTGCTCAAAGAACATGGTATTGGTTGGACAACGTCTATCCTTGAAAATGTGACCATTCCTGCCGGGCTTATCGTCGATTTTTACAATTATTCTAAGCCTCACGGCTCGGAAAATGATGAATACACCTATCGATTGGTGGCCCATTTTGATACGACAGACGGCAACCCCTATACCGTTGACCCTGGCAGCCACACGACAGGCAGCATGTACGACCAGTGGGGCGAGGTAAGCCATGTCTATACTCCCGGTACCCCATCGGATTCGTATAGCAATTCCTACACGGATGTAACATCCAATTCATGGTATTACCATCCTGTGATGACATTGACCGAGGGCGGCTTACTCAACGGTTACGGTGGAGGCTTGTTTGGGCCGGATGATGCTCTGACAAAAGGACAAGTCAGTATCCTTGTTACCCGGCTGGTTGGGAACGAGGTGGTTGGCGACGGCTCATCCTATGCGTCCTATTCTGACAGCACGCCCGCTACCCGTGCCTTTGCCGCCATTTGGTATGCGGGCAGGCTTTCCAGCAGCGGCGGGAGCGCATTGCTGACCTATTACGAAACTTCGTTGGCCACAGGCGCAGGCGGATTGATGTACAGTATTTCCTCTGATGGCTCCCTTGGCTCCATGTGGCGCGCCGTTTACGACAACTGGCGTGCCAGCTTGGCTGCCGGTAAGAATATCAATTATATCTCCTCTATTGATGAATTACCTGACGCTTCTGAAATCCGGCGATGGATTGACGAAAATTGGGAACAGATGGCTAACATTCTGCATACCAATGCTCCCACTGTTGGCGGAAGGCCCGACAATCGCACTGTCAAAGAAAAAACCGTTGATGCTTGTGAAGAGGCAATTTGCCGTGCTTATAACTTGGGAATGATCAGCGGCGTGGACGGGAATGGCACTTTTGACCCATATGGCATTTTGACGCGCGGCCAACTGGCGCAGATGTTATATAATATGGGTTGGGTAAAAGAGGGCATTTTAAGCTATAGCTAATTTATTTTAACATTCCATCCTAATCCGCCCAAGCTGGGATGAAAAAGCAAATCATAAAAGTCAAAGGCTATGGAAAATCGGTAAATACGGTTTTCCATAGCCTTTGATATCCATTATCCATATTGTCATCGACTGGGGCAGCAGCCCGCTGCCTCGTCCGAAGAGTCAAGCCTATTTTGAAGTCCGAAAAGGGCAGACAGCGCTTGAAAAACGAAAACAACAGCATACCGATACATAAAAACCGGCGCCTTATCTGCAACAAGCAGGTAAAGCGCCATTTTTGATATATCGCGATGTTTTTGAGATAAATAACAAATCCGAACCCATCGCCAACCGGCGTCAGGTTCGGATTATCGTGTTGTGGTGGGGTTGGCGGGGCTCGAACCCACGACCTCTCGCGTGTGAGGCGAACGCTCTGACCAGCTGAGCTACAACCCCGTTTGTTCGGTTTACCTTATTACTATACCAGAAACAAACGGGGTTTGCAAGTCTTTTTTACTTCTGCCGATTTTTGTCCTGTAGGAGTACAATACATCTTGGACAGTTGAATAAAAAAGGGATGAAGGATAAGGCCTCATCGGTTAAAGTTGAGTTGCTACACTTAACTTGACGAGAGGGGGCCATATC
>NZ_JBQKJP010000029.1:0-36299 GCF_052117205.1 Candidatus Agathobaculum pullicola
TCACAAAGCAGCTTGCTGTCCATAACCGCTGCTCCAATAACTTTCCCATGAGGCCTCTGGGTTGGCTTTCTCCTTTAGAGTTCTCTGTCCAATATGTTTGACAAACCTACATTTTACAGGCGCAGGAGAGACGAGCAGGCCATTTGATTCGCTCTGGACATCCTATACATACTTATTATATAATAGTATTCGCAAGCAATCATTCACTTATCCCTAAATGCAGGCGGTTCCCCACTCCTTTGCTCTACACGATCCAATATTTTTCGCGCTTCCCCACCTGCTATCGAAAAATGTCATTTTATAATCATACCTTATGCACAAACCCATTTGGGATTCTAAAAATTGACCATATTTTTTATTTAACTATACAGATATTGTATTTAAAAAGTCAAGCAATTGTACGATTTGAACAAAAATAAAAAAAACTGTTTGACAAATACGCAATTGTAAAGTATCATAGGTTACAGATCAGAAACAGATCGACAACAAATCAGTAACAGCCAGAAAACAAATCGGCTTTTGCCGATACCGCGTTTCCGCGGGTTTTCACGACGATTTAGGAGTGTAACACATGTTCTTTTCTTTGCGAAAGCATGCATCCAAACTGATTGCTGCGACACTGGCGGTTGGCACAATGGCTTCCATCAGCGCTGCAGCGCTTGATCAGCCGGTTGCACTGCTCTCTTCCAATCTGAATTCATCCGTCGGTACGGTTCTGACCTCCGACCAGATCAACACTGCCGAGCAGGCACTTTCCAAGGCCAAGGCGGAAGCCGCGGCCAAGGCTAAGGCGGAAGCCGCCGCCAAAGCAGAAGCAGCGGCCAAGGCGGAAGCAGCTAAGGCTGAGGCTGAGACGGCAGCAAAAGCAGAGACTGCACAGCAGGCTACCTCGAACACCACCAGTTCTTCGTCACAGGCGCAGCAGTCCTCGAGCGACAACCTGCTGACCGCTCCGGTGTCCGCTAAGACGGTTGCCTACTCTTCCTCTCTTCTCGCAACCGATGCCGTTAAGAACAATTCGACGGCACTGGGCAACTACAAGCTGACCTTCTATTGCCCCTGTGAGCTCTGCAACGGTGTTGCCGGTGCGAAGACCGCTTCCGGTACAACGCCGACGGAAGGCCGCACAATTGCTGTAGATCCCGATGTTATCCCGCTGGGCAGCCGCATTTATATCGAAGGCTACGGCGAATTCATTGCGGAGGATACTGGCGGAGTCATCAAGAATAACAAGATTGACGTTTTTGTTTCTTCGCATGACCGCGCATATGAGCTTGGCGTGCAGTATGCAAACATCTATCTGCTGGGCTGATAGAAACGATTTCAAGGACTATGCTTGCATAGTCCTTTTTCTTTTGCTATGATAGGTATGCTAAGGAGTGACTGCATCATGAACGCTGCTGAACGGCGCATCAAAATCACCCATCTGCTCACACAGAGCCAAAAGCCACTTTCCGCTACCACATTGGCCGCGCAATGCGGTGTAAGCCGGCAAATCATCGTCGGAGATGTTGCACTGCTGCGCGCTGGCGGCCTTTCTGTGTTAGCCACACCACGCGGCTATATTTTAGAGACCGCCGTCGTTCCCCCTATCCATACGGAGCGGCGTGTTGTGTGTCGGCATGGCGATGACCGTCTGCTGGAAGAGCTGTATACCGTAGTTGATCTGGGCGGCGCACTGCTTGATGTTACAGTCGAACACTCAGTTTATGGGCAGATCTGCGCTCCGCTGCATATTTTTTCCCGATATGACGCCGATATGCTTTGCGAAAAGCTGAAAAAGACTGCGGTACGTCCTTTATGTGACCTGACCGGCGGCATCCATCTGCACACGCTGCGTGCGCCGGATGAGCCTACGCTCGACCGTGTGATAAACGGACTCCATGAGAAAGGCTTTCTTCTCACGGATGAGAAATAGCCTGCCGCAGTCCGCTATCCTCCATCCACCCGCTATTCTACTTACTTATGGACCGCAATGACATCCACTGAAACAGCAAAAAGCCGCAGATTTTCCATCTGCGGCTTTCTCTTATTTGAAGAACACATTACTTTTGCAGTGTCTTGGCAAAGCTGTCCTTGAGCGTGACGATACGGTTGAATCGACCATCTTCCCTATCCTTGACATAGTAGCCCATACGGACGAACTGGAAGCGTTCGCCCACCTTGGCATCAGCCAGCGACGGCTCCAGCTTGCAGCCGGTCAGCTTCTTGAGCGATTCCGGATTGAGATAATCCAGATAATCCGTTCCCTCCGGCACATCGTTTACATTTTCCAGCGTGAACAGATTGTCGTACAGATACAGGTCTGCATCCAGCGCATGTGCGGCGGACACCCAGTGAATCGTTCCTTTGACCTTGCGGCCGTCTGCGGGCATGCCGTTGCCGGTTTCCAGATCGGCCGTGCAGCGAATCTCCACGATTTCTCCGTTTTCGTCCTTGACAATCTCGTTGCAGCGGACGATATAGGCGCCCATCAGGCGCACCTCACCCTCCGGCTTAAGGCGCTGGAACTTCGGAGGCGGAACCTCGGCAAAGTCGCTCTTTTCGATATACAACTCGCGTGTAAACGGTACTTTTCGTGTGCCAGCCGCTTCGTCGCGCGGATTGTTGGGCACCTCGAATTCCTCGCACTTGTCCTCGGGATAATTGGTGATGACCAGCTTGACCGGCTCGGTGACCGCCATGCGGCGCAGCGCAGTCTCATTGAGCTCCTCACGGATACAATGCTCAAGCAGCTTGATATCCACCAGGGAATCCGCCTTGGCAACGCCTGCACGCTGCACAAAATCCAGAATCGCGCTGGGCGTGTAACCACGACGGCGCAGCGCGCACAGCGTGGGCATGCGCGGGTCATCCCAACCCTCGACGTGGTTCTCAAACACCAGCTGACGCAGGTAACGCTTGGACATAACCGTGTGCGTCACGTTCAGACGCGCAAATTCGCGCTGCTTGGGATGATGCGGCAGCGGACAGTTATCCACGACCCACTCGTACAGCGGACGGTGGTTTTCAAATTCAATCGAGCACAACGAATGTGTGATGCCCTCGATGGCATCCTGAATCGGATGCGCAAAGTCATACAAGGGATAAATGCACCACTTGTCGCCCTGACGATGATGATGCGCGCGCACGATACGGTAAATCGCGGGGTCACGCAAATTCATGTTCGGGCTTGCCATATCGATTTTGGCGCGCAAGGTCTTGGAGCCGTCCTCGAACTTGCCTGCACGCATATCTGCGAACAGCTGCAAATTCTCCTCTACCGAACGCCCCCGATATGGGCTTTCCTTGCCCGGCTCGGTCAGCGTGCCGCGATAGGCGCGCATTTCCTCCTGTGTCAGGTCGTCCACATAGGCCTTACCGTCCTTGATAAGCGCAACTGCACACTCATAGCAGGTTTCAAAATAATCCGAACCGTAGAACACACCGCCAGACGGCTCCTCCCCGGTCAGCCACTTGATATCCTCCCAGATGGAGTCGACATACTCGGTGTCCTCCTTGACCGGATTGGTGTCATCGTAGCGCAGGTTAAACAGGCCGTTATACTTTTTGCCAATCGACCAGTTGATAAAGATTGCCTTGGCCGAACCGATGTGCAGATAGCCGTTCGGCTCGGGCGGGAAACGGGTATGGATGCGCTCGTTCAGTCCCGCCGCAATATCCTCATCAATGATTTCGGTCAGAAAGTTATTTACATTTTCCATCATAGTGTTTTTCCCCCAAAAGCCGAATTAAAGCGTCTTAACGCAGCGTTCCAAACGCTCCAGCACCTTGTCGCGGCCCAGAATACCCATGACCGTCTGCAAATCAGGCGCGTTCTGCCGTCCGGCAACCGCCACGCGAACCACCATGGACACATCTCCTACCGCGCCCTTGTAAGCGGACGGGTCAGCCTTGTATGCCTTGGTATCCGCAGCATAGCCGTGATCAGACGCAATCTGCTTCATCTTTTCAAAGAAGCCGTCCGGCGTATCGTTTTCATCAAACATCTTCGCAAAATCCGCAAGAATCGCCCTGGCATCCTCCGCTGACACACGCTCCGGCATGGTATAGTCCGGCTCGAACAGCTCATCGAACATAAAGTCCATGTAGCCCTTTGCATCCGACCAGAGTGCCAAATCCTTGCGCGGCTTCTTGCCGCCGCGGCCGATGGCGAGATATGCCTTAGAGAAGGCCGGGTCGCGCGTAATCAGGTCGTGGAACGGCTTGTCGTTCTCCGCGCTCCACGCTGCGATATAATCATACACCGTGTCGGCCGACATCCGCGAAATGACGTTCTTGGAAACGTCATGCAGCTTCTCAATGTCAAACAGCGCGCCCGAGCCGCTCATCTTCTTGGTCGAGAACGGGAAATCGTTCATCGGCAAATCCGGATTGGCGCGCCGCCACTCCTCAAAGTTGGAGTTCAAGAGTGTCATCAAATACTCGAGCACCGCCGGCACCGGATAGCCCTCCTGCTCATAGAAGGTCAGCGCAAGCTCAGGGTCCTTACGCTTGGACAGCTTGCGCTTGCCGCCGGTTTCCGGGTCAATTTTCATCAGCTGCGCGGTGTGTGCGTACTTAGGGGCCTTCCAGCCCATCGCACGGAACAGCTGCAAATGTACCGGCAGGGTCGCCAGCCACTCCTCACCGCGCACGACTACCGTCGTACCCATCAGATGGTCGTCCACCACATGCGCGAAGTGATAGGTCGGAATACCGTCCGACTTGAGGATGACGATATCCTGATCGTTCTCGGTGACCTCCATCTTGCCCTTGACCAAGTCCTCGTGCCGAATCTTATTCTCAATGCTGCCCTCCGAGCGGAAGCGCACAACATAAGGCGTACCCTTGGCAAGTTCCGCCTCGATATCCTCCATCGGGCGGTCACGCCAGACGGCATATTTGCCGTAATAGCCGAAATTCTCCTTGTTGGCCTCCTGCTGGGCATGCGCCGCGGCGAGCTCCTCCTCGGTGCAGAAGCAGGGATAGGCCATGCCGCGCTGCACCAGACTTTTGACAAAGGTCTGGTAAATTTCCGCGCGCTGACTCTGACGATACGGGCCGTATGCGCCGTTGTCGCCCTCAAGCGTTGCGCCCTCGTCAAAGTTCAGGCCGAATGCACGGAACACCTCGATAATGGTGCGTACACCGCCCTCGACCTCACGCTTTTTGTCCGTATCCTCGATACGAAGATAGAACACGCCGTCCGACTGATGCGCCAAACGCTCGTCCACCAGCGCGCCGTACAGGTTGCCCAAATGCATAAAACCCGTCGGACTCGGCCCCATGCGAGTGACCTTTGCGCCCTCCGGCAGCATGCGCTTAGGATAGCGCGCCTCGATTTCCTCCGGCGTGGTATTGATATGCGGGAACAGCAGTTCCGCCAAACGGTTATCATCCATTTTTTTCACTCCAACTTCCTTGATGGGCATTTCCGCCCATGATAGGAATATTTTATCACAGCGCACCGCACGGTGCAAGGCATAAAGCGCATCAATCGACGGCTTCCGCGCGCGTCGTTTTTGGCATAGCTGCGCGCGATAAAGGCAAAGCGGCATGGCGCATTTGCCATGCCGCTTTTCGCAAGCCCCGCTCCCTTACGGATTGATTGTTTTGGGATTGGTGTCCGCGCCGGTATCCGCCGTACCGGTTGTCGTTCCCTTATCGTTGCCGGTCACTGCATCGCCGACTTTGTCCATGCCGTTATCAATTGCATTTCCGGCATTATCCATGCCATTTTCCACGGCATCACCCATATTGTCCATACCGTTTTGAATGTCATCCCCGACGGTATTGCCGTTATCGACCACGCCGTCATTGTTCTTGTCCTCGGTCACGTTATTGTCCGTGCCGTTCTGGTTGGTTTCGTCCGTCGTGTTGGAGCAGCCGCAGGCAAACACCATCGTCAGCGCGGCAAGCAAAGCGATAAGCCTTTTCATTGCATTTCCTCCTTGTGTATTTGCCGTTAGTATAGGAGGTGTTTCGATTTTTTATACGTTAAAATCAATTTTTTGCATATGCGATAATACAACCGAGCAGGTCAGTCCGGTCACAAGCCCAAGCGGCACACTCATCACCAGCAGAAACGGCAGATACGTTACCACCGCGCCGGTTTGCATCCAGATAACAGCCGCGAGGATTTGTCCGATGTTGTGCGCTGCTGCGCCCGCAACGCTCACCCCCAAAAGCGAACAGAACCGTCCCTCCACGCGCAGCAGCAGCCACATGGCCGCCAGCGACAGCAGACCGCCGAACAGTGAAAACAAAAATGCGGTCACGCTGCCCATGAGAAGACTGGACAGAGCCACGCGGCACAGAAGCACCGCCAGCGCATCCCGCACAGACAGCCGCGTAAGCACGAACAGGGTCACCACGTTGGCAAGACCGAGCTTGACCCCCGGCACCGGAACAACCGCATCCAGCGGAAACAGCCGCTCGACGAGCGACAGCACGACTGCCAGCGCGGTCAGCATACCGCAAAGCGTCAGTCTTTTCGCTTTCATCGTCTCACGCCCTTTCCGTTATGATACAATTGCGTCGATTTCGCTCGTTTCCCCGACAATTTTCAATACAACGCGGTTGGGCAGGCAAACCGCAACCTGCCCCGCCCGTGTCAGTACGCCGGTGCGCACACAAACCTGGTCGCGGCAGTCCGCCGTCTCCATGCACGCGCTTTTACCGGACAGCACAATCATATTATGCCCGTCCAAGTCAATGGTGCGGTCGGTATCATCGGTCAGTGCGACGCGCTCGACCAGCTGATTATTCTGCCAGACCTCAGCATACAGCTGGTCACCCCGCGTACCTGCGGCAAGCGCTGCGGTCAGCGCCGCTGCCAGCAGTAGCACAATACCGATGATGACAAAGTCGCCCCATTTGAGCCTACTGCGCATCCGTGTACCCCTTTTCCGCTCCGAGGAAGGTATAGGTGCAGACCGAAGCGACCGCATCTGTGGTATAAATCTGCTTATCCGCAGTAATAAACACCGCTGCGATGTTGTTTTCCGCGCAGAACGCCAGTCCATCGTCCAGCCCCATGACAAACAACGCGGTCGTCAGCGCATCCGCACGGGTGGAGTTTTCGTCTATCACCGTCACGCTGCGCAGGCCGGTATCCGCCGGATAACCGGTCTCAGGGTCAAAAATATGATGATATCGCTTGCCGTCCTGCTCAAAATAGCGTTCATAGTCGCCCGAAGTGACAACCGAAGCATCCCGCACCTCGGCTGTTGCCACAAACTCGGCATTGTTGTCCGGATCGGCAACACCGACCACCCAGTTTCCGCTGTTGCGTGCCGGGTTCTGCCCGAACGCGCCGATGTTGCCGCCCAGCTGCACCAGCGCGCCGGTTGCCGCACCCTCCGGTTGCTGCGTGAGCAATGCGAAAACAGCGTCGGTTGCAAAGCCCTTGCCAATGCCGCCCAAATCAAGCTGCGCGCCACCCAGCAGCTGTACCTGATTGTCTCCCAGCAGTTTGATGTTCTCATAGCCCACATGGGACAGCGCCTCGTCAATTTCCGCCTGCGCCGGCACATGCGCATTTTCTGTATTGATACCCCATAAATCGGTCAGCGTCGCCATGGTCGGGTCAAACGCACCTCCGGTCAACGCAGCATACTGCACCGCCGCTTCAATGGCCGCATACGTATCCTCGCTTACCGCACACACCGCGCCGTTGGCGTGATTCAAGCGATACAGGTCACTGTCCTCCCGCGTGCGGGATAATGCAGGCTCCAGTGCATTGACCTCCTGCTCACAAGCTACAGCAGCCTGCTGTGCGCTGTCCTCATCGCTGCCATACACGGAAACCGACATAAAGGTATCCATCGCAAAAAAATCCGTCGTGTAGCTTGGCTGTCGGCCCGCACAGCCTGTCAATCCAAAAAGCAGCAAAAATACTGCAAAAAGTCGCTTCATATCGTGCTCCTCATCACAAAAAATCATGTACCATTATAATACACCAAGAAACAATGCGCAAGGCCGCCTTTCGCCGCTTTCTGACATATCCCCCGTCATACAAACAGCAAGGCGCTGCGGCCATTCCAGCCGCAGCGCCTTTTTATTCCGGTTCGGTTTAACCCAACACAACCTTGTGGAAGGTCTTTTTGCCCTTTTTGACCATGCGCTCCTGCGCAAAAAAGTCCTTGTCAAGCATCGTCTTGAAGTCGGCAATCTTCTCACCGTCGATGGACACACCGCCGCCCTGCACGAGCTTGCGCGCCTCACCGTTCGAGGCGGCAAGGCCGCACTTGACCAGCAGCGTCAGCACACCAATCTGACCATCGGCAAAATCCGCATCGGTCAGCGTTGTTGTGGGCATGTTTTCACTCGCGCCGCCGCCGACAAAAATACTTTTGGCGGCTTCCATCGCCTTGTCCGCCTCTTCCTTGCCATGTACCAGTGCGGTCAGTTCATAGGCGAGGATTTCCTTTGCCTTGTTCAGCTGCGCGCCTTCCCACTTGTCCATTTCCTCGATTTGCTCGAGCGGCAGGAAGGTCAGCATACGGATGCACTTGAGCACATCCGCGTCATCCACGTTGCGCCAGTACTGGAAAAAGTCATAAGGCGAGGTCTTGTTCGGGTCGAGCCATACTGCACCCGCCGCGGTCTTGCCCATCTTCTTGCCCTCGGAGTTAAGCAGCAGCGTGATGGTCATGGCGTGCGCGTCCTTGCCAAGCTTACGCCGGATAAGCTCGGTGCCGCCGAGCATGTTGCTCCACTGGTCGTTGCCACCGAACTGCATGTTGCAGCCGTAGTGCTGGAACATGTAGTAGAAGTCGTACGACTGCATAATCATATAGTTAAATTCGAGGAAGCTCAGCCCCTTCTCCATGCGCTGCTTGTAGCATTCCGCGCGCAGCATGTTATTGACAGAGAAGCATGCGCCAACCTCACGCAGCAGCTCGATGTAGTTGAGCTTCATCAGCCAGTCGGCGTTATTGAGCATCATGGCCTTGCCTTCGCCAAAGTCGATAAAGCGCTCCATCTGCTTTTTAAAGCAGTCGCAATTATGCTGGATGGTCTCGACCGTCATCATGGAACGCATGTCCGTGCGGCCGGAGGGGTCGCCGACCATACCCGTACCGCCGCCGATGAGCGCAATCGGCTTGTTGCCCGCCATTTGCAGGCGCTTCATCAGGCACAGCGCCATAAAGTGGCCGACATGCAGGCTATCTGCCGTCGGGTCAAAGCCAATGTAGAAGGTGGCTTTGCCATTGTTTATCATTTCGCTGATTTCTTCCTCGTTGGTCACCTGCGCGATCAGCCCGCGCGCTTTGAGTTCTTCGTAAAGTGTCATCTGTTTTTCTCCCGCATTTATTTCGTTTCGTTCATCCGTTTACTCCGCGCACACGCTTACGGGGCGCGTTCCTTATACCGCTCGTCGATGATAACCATGCCTCAGTCCTCCTGCCCTGCCATTTCCAGCAGCTCTTCGGCATTCCGGCGCGCCGCATCCGAAATCTGTTCACCGGACAGCAGCCGCGCAATCTCGTCCACGCGCTGCGCCCGATCCATCGGCCGAACGGCGGTATAGCTGCGCCCATCGCGCACGGATTTGGAAATACGCAGATGATGGTCGCCCATCGCCGCAATCTGCGGCAGATGCGTGACGCACAGCGTCTGTTTTTTCTTTGCTATCGCGGACAGCTTGCGCGCAATCTGCTGCGCGGCATGGCCAGAAACGCCGGTATCTATCTCGTCAAAAATCAGCATACCAACATCCTCGCCCGCCGTCAAGACGTTTTTGAGCGCCAGCATGATGCGGCTCAGTTCACCGCCGGAGGCGACCTTGGATAGCGGTTTTTCCGGCTCGCCGGGGTTGACCGAGATTTCAAACGTCACCGTGTCAAAGCCATGCGCCGCCAGCTTTGCACCCGTATGCACCGCCACGCGCATTTTAACCTTGTCCATATCCAGCTCGGACAACTCCCGCACGATTTGCTTTTCCAAGCGGGCGGCCGCTGTCCGTCGTTTCTCCGAAATCTGTCCGGCCAGCCGTTTCGCCTCGGTCAGCTCTGCGCGGTATTGCTCACGCAGCGCCTCCCGTCGATTGTCCGAATCGGCAAGCGTCTCCAGTTCTGATGTGATTCGCTCATGGTAAGCGGCAATCTCTTCGAGTGTCCCGCCGTATTTCTGCTTGAGCCGATAAATCAGGTCGAGCCGCTGCTCCACCCATTCTCGCTCAGCCGGAGAAAAATCCAAATTATCGCTGCGGCTTATGACGCTGTCCCGCAGGTCGGCCGCGAGCAGGCGCACCTCCTCTGCCTGTTCCGCCATGGCATCAAACGCCTCGGATACCTCATGCAGCCCGGCCAGCGCCGCCGCGGCCTGATCAAGCAGTGCGCACGCGCCGCCGACCTCATCATCTCCGCTCAGCGCAAGGCGCACCTGCTCCAGCGCGCCGGCAATCTTTCCCGCATGGTCAAAATACGCCTTGCGCTGGGCAAGCGTTTCATCCTCGTCGGGCTGCAGCGCCGCCTGCTCGATCTCCTCCTTGTGGAAAGAGAGCATGTCGATGCGCTGCAAGCGCTCCTGTTCGCCGGTCTCGAGCGCAGTGATCTCCCGCCGCAGCGCAAGCAGCGCCTGATATTTGGGCCGGTACTGCGCCAGCAGCGCGTCCAGTCCCGCATATCCGTCCAGATAATCAATATGATACTGCTCATCCAGCAGCTTCTGACCGTCGTTCTGGCCGTGAATATCAATCAGATAGGGCGCAAGCTGCCGCAGTACAGCAGCCGACACCGGCTTCATATTTACCCGACAGGTGCTTTTGCCGTCCGCTGTGATCTGCCGCTGCAAATGCAGCGTATCCGGCTCGTCGCCCGTGAGCGCCAGCTCGTCGAGCAGGCTGACCAGCCCCGCCGAAAGGTCGGTGAACACCGCGCTGACAAAGCCTTTTTGCGCACCCGCGCGCACCAAGTCGCGGCTGACCCGCTTGCCGAGAATTGCGCCAATCGAGTCAATTACAATCGATTTACCTGCGCCGGTTTCGCCGGACAGCATGGTGAGCCCATTTTCCAGCTCGATGTCCGCGCGTTCAATGACCGCAATATTTTCAATATGGAGTAATTGCAGCATCGCCGCTTCCTCCTCTGCTTATTTTAAAATGTCCTGTGCCTGCTGGCAAAAACGCGCCGCGCTCTCGTTGTCGCGCATAACCGCAAACACCGTGTCATCTCCGCCGAGCGTGCCGACTACATCCGAGGCTCGCATGGCATCAATCGCCATCGCAGCCGCCTGTCCCAGTCCGGGCAGTGTTTTGATGACCACCATGTTCTGCGCAGCGGAAATCTCAGTGACACATTCGCGAAAGATGTTGCGCAGACGAGTGGTAAAGCTGTCTGCTGCGCCGCCGGTCGCCGCCGTGTATTTATATTTGCCGGTTTCGGTGGAAAGCGACTTAATCAGCCGCAGCTCCTTGATATCACGCGAAACCGTGGCCTGTGTCGTATTGTAGCCAAACGCCCGCAGGTGATCGGTCAGCTCCTCCTGCGTCTCTATCTCAAACCGATCAATCAGCTCGAGTATCTTCGCCTGTCTTTGAAACTTCATATTTGCGCCCCCTGTCAGAGCTTTTTCTGCAAAATCTTATAGAAGCTGATTCCTTTGAGCCGAACCAGACGGGTACGCAGCGGTGAGCGCGTGATCTCCACCCGATCGTCCGGTCGGATGGCAAAGCCCTGTCCGCCGTCCGCAGAAAGAAAGACCTCACTGCCGCCCTCGCAGGCGGCGGAAAGCGCGATGCGCCGCTCCGGCGCAAAAACGAACGCCTTTGCCGCAAGCGCATGCGCGCAAATCGGAATGACAGCCAGATTTTCCGCACTTGGCTCAATCACCGGGCCGCCCGCGGACAAACCGTAAGCGGTCGACCCTGTGGGCGTGGCGACAATCAAACCGTCTCCGTTAAAGTGCGTCACATCCTCATCATCCGCCGAAATCCGCACGCGTACCACACGGAACGCCGTGCCCTTTGCCAGCACGATATCGTTGAGCGCATCGTTTTCATACACCGCTCTCCCCTGACGATATACGGCCACATGCAGCATCATACGGCTGTCAATCGAGTAATCGCCGAGGAAAAGTTTTTCCATCTCGCCCAGCTCCCCCGGTTCCAGTTCGGTCATGAAGCCGACATGTCCGACATTGATGCCGAGCATGGGCAGTTCTTGCTGCGCCGCCGCGCGCGCCAGACGCAGCATGGTTCCGTCGCCGCCCAGCACGACCGCCAAATCAGCAAACTGCACCGCCGCACCGGTATCCATATAGTCTACACCGCTTAGGTCGAGTGCCGCCGACCGCAGCTGCATGGGCAACATCAGGCGGACGCCCTCTCGCTGCAGCTGATCACAGACCTGCGGCAGCACAGCGTATGCGCCCTCTTTGCGCATGTTGGGATAGATAAAAAAGCGCTTCATTTCTGTCTCAGCCATCCAATTCTTCATGTGCCTGTCGCACAACCTCACGCAGGTCGGGCACACTGTCCTCGCCCTGCTTCCATAAGTAGCCCAAAAACTCGATGTTCCCTTCCGGCCCCTTGATGGGCGAAAACGTGATATCCTGCACGGCAAAGCCTGCCGTGTGCGCGTTTTCCACGAACTGCTCGAGCACCTCCAGATGGATTTCCGGCTCGCGCACCACGCCTTTTTTGCCGACCTTGCCTTTTCCTGCTTCAAACTGCGGCTTAATCAAACACGCCACACGACCGTCCTCGGTGAGCAGACCGGAAACCACCGGAAGCACCAACCGCAGCGAGATAAACGACACGTCAATGACGCATAGAGACGGCGTTTCCTCCAGCATATCCGGGGTCACATAGCGGATATTGGTGCGCTCCATACACTTGACGCGCGCATCCTGCCGCAGACTCCATGCAAGCTGCCCGTATCCCACGTCAATGGAATAGACCTTGACCGCACCGCGCCGCAGCAGGCAATCGGTAAAGCCGCCAGTGGACGCGCCTACATCCATTACGACCAGCCCTGCCGGGTCGATTGAAAAATAATCGAGCGCCTTTTCTATCTTCTTGCCGCCGCGGGAGACAAAGGCGTTTTCATTGCCGCGCACTTCCAGCTCGGCGTTTTCATCCACCATATCGCCCGCTTTGCCTGCCTTCTGCCCAGCAATATAGACAATGCCTTCCATAATCGCGGTTTTTGCACGCTCCCGCGAAGGACACAATCCCTTTTCAAAAAGCAATACATCCAAACGTTTTTTAGCCAAGGTTGTTTTCCTTTCCCTTTCGGTTTTTGATAACAAACGAAGCAATTCCTTCCGCGTCAATACCACAATGTCGATGTAGCTCGTCTACGCCGCCATGCGGTAGGAATCGGTCGCCGGTATTCAGCCGGTCTACCCGACCGCCCCGATGGGCGGCAACCCACTCGCCCAGACTGCCGCTTTCCACCACATCCTCGACCACCACGCACCAACCGGACAGTTCTTGCTCCCGCTCATGGAACGCATCCGCCAGCGCGTTGCCGATTGCATTGACTTTGTATATCTGCGCGTGTATGCCCTTGTTCTCCAGAATGTCCGCTGCGGCAATTGCTTCATTGACCATAATGCCATGGGTCAGCAGGGTCACCGTATGACCGGCCGCCTCCCGCACGCAGGCAATCGTCTCATCCGCGGTATTCTTTCGGAACACGCCTTCGCCGCCGCGCGGATAGCGGATGGCCACCGGCCCGCTCTCATGATAGAGCGCGTGCGACATCATACTGCGCAGTTCAGCAAAATTCGACGGGCAGAATATCTTTACCCCCGGCACCGAACGCAAAAACGCCACGTCCAGCACGCCGTTATGTGTTGCGCCATCCGCGCCGACAATGCCTGCGCGGTCCACGCAGAACACCACATGCAGTCCTTCAATCGCCACATCGTGCACAAGCTGGTCATAGGCGCGCTGTAAGAATGTGGAGTATATCGCCACCACCGGCACCAGTCCCTGCGCCGCCATGCCCGCGGCCATAGCCACCGCATGCTCCTCTGCGATGCCCACGTCAAAAAATCGGTCGGGAAAGCAAGAGGCAAAGCGCGTCAGTCCTGTACCGGACGGCATCGCCGCTGTAATCGCGCAGATACGCGCATCTTTTTCCGCAAAAGCGCACAGTTCACGCCCGAAGCAGGCGGAAAAATCCTCTTTTTTCGCCGTTTTAAACACATTGGTCAGTGGGTCAAACGGTGAAACACCGTGATATTTTTCCGGCTCACGCTCGCTGGGCGCATATCCCCGGCCCTTTTGTGTCATCACATGCAGCAAAACCGGTTTTTTGATTTTCTTTGCCTGCGCAAGCAGCTCGCAAACACTTTTCAGGTCGTGTCCATCCACCGGCCCGAGGTAGATAAACCCCATTTGTTCAAACAAAGAGGTCGGCAGCAACAGCCCTTTCATACGCGCTTTCATGCGAGAAATGCCGCGCGATACCGCGCCGCCTCCCGGAATCCGTGCCAAACGCTCCTTAACGCGAGCCTTGGTATGCAGATAGCGCGGACTGACGCGCAGACGCGACAAATGCCGGCTCAGTCCGCCGACATTCTTTGCAATCGACATGTTGTTGTCGTTGAGTACCACCAAAAGCGGTTCCCCTGATGTGCCTGCGTTGCTGAGCGCCTCATAAGCCATGCCGCCGGTCAGCGCGCCGTCGCCGATAACGGCTACCACATGGTATTTCTGATTTTTCAGCGTGCGCGCATGCGCCATACCCAGCGCGACCGAAACCGAATCCGAAGCATGCCCGGTCACACAAGGGTCGGTAATGCTTTCCTCCGGCTTCATAAAACCGGAAAGACCGCCGTACTGTCGCAATGTATCAAAGCGGTCACGGCGGCCGGTTAAAATTTTATGGACATAACTTTGGTGTCCCACGTCATAGATAATGCGGTCACGCGAGGAGTCAAACTCCCTCTCAAGCGCAACAGCCAACTCCACCACGCCCAGATTGGAGGCCAGATGGCCGCCTGTGCGCGAAACCGAGTCGACGATAAACTCGCGCAAAGAGGCGCACAGCACCCCCAAGGTGTCATATGACAACCCGCGCAGGTCCGCTGGGCTTGTGATCGTGTCCAAAATCCCGTATCTCTTCATAACATCATTCCCACCAAGGAAGCATTCTTCTATCTCTTGCCGTCCAGTGAAAGCGGCAGCACGGACAGCAATCGTCCGCAAATAGCCAGCACCCGGCTGCTGAACGCAATCGCCACGCCTTTACCAGCCGCTTTGCCGCCGATTGTCATCGCGGAAATCAAACCGGTCACCAAAAGCGACACCAGCACCACCTTCACGCCGTTCATCCCGGCTGTGATATTGGCGACAATCAGCGCGCCTGTTGCACCGGAAATGATGCCGCAGATATCGCCGACCACGTCGTTGCAGATACTTGACACCTTTTCCGCGTTGCGGGTCATCCACACCGCTTCCTTCGCGCCGCGCACCCGGTGCGCCGCCATGGAATGAAATTCCTTTTCGGTCGCGGAGGCGGCGGCAATGCCGATCATATCAAATACTATGCCCAATGCAATGAAGAAAAACAGCACCACAAAGGATAAAATTGTACCCGCGCTGTTGAGCGCTTCATTGGACATATAACTCATCACAACCGACAGCACAAAGCTGACCGGCATGATGGTGGCCACCCATTTGGTGTTAATCAGCCGCGGCTTTTGCGGCGGCTGGTTCTTTTTTCTCGGTTTATCGGATGCTTCCAAAAAAATACTCCTTATTACAAAACCTTACGGTTGTTTCGTCAAAATAGAAGTGACGGCAGGCTGAGTTAATCTTGCGGCTTGAGGTTCGGTTGGCTTTCCCCGCGGACTGCCACGCGTCGCCGTCGTGGGGGTTTCCCATTAAAGTCCGTGCCGGGATGTTACCATCACCGGGACCGAATTGCCACTGAGTCCGCACTGCAATCCTCTGCCTGCCTCATTGCTGAATAGCCTAGGTGATTTCCACTACAGGCAACACGATTCTTAGCCTCTTTTGCAGACATGGTTTCAACCGTCAATTCCCGCGGCGTTCCTGGCCGGGAAACCGCGGGCGGATACGATATCCACCATGGCCACGCAAGGCAGGCTACACTGCACACAGCGTTTTGGGCGCCGCGCGGGCCTCCGGCCACAACGACCGGCGTATGCCGCGCAGCCCCCGCCGCACCGCAATACAGGTTTCATCCTGTACCGTAAGGCATCCGTCAATCGAAACGATGCTATAGGTGCCCCACGCATACAGGTCTCCACGGCGAGAGGGTCGGTACTTCATGCCATTGAAGCGCGCCCGCAAGCCTTAACCTCCAGCATCCACCCCAAACTGGGCGTAAGAAGCAAACACCAGAGACTTCATCGATATGCCCTTCTACGGATTTTTAGGCCCGTCCTGGGAATCGTATGCGCTGACTAGGATACTACGTCACTTATTTGTTATTCTATCACATGAATCCGTCAGATTCAAGAAAACCATGCAAAAAACCGCGTTTAATTCGTACGATTGGTTAAACTGCGCGCCAATTCAACAAGAAAGGCGCTCTCCGGCCGTCCGGATACTGCCTGCACCGCCTCGTCAGTCAGCGTGGCGACCAGACGGCGGCACTCCTCCATACCAAGCAGCGACGGAAAGGTGGATTTTTCACTCTTTTCGTCCTTACCGACCGTTTTACCGAGCGTCGCGGTATCGCCTTCGATATCCAGCATATCATCCCGGATCTGGAACGCAAGGCCGAGCTTGTCCCCGAAAGTGCGCGCCATTTCAAGCGTCTGCGCATCGTTTTTGCCCGCCGCAACGCAGCCAAGCTCACATGCCGCACGCAGCAGGCAGCCGGTCTTGAGGCTTTGCAGCAGTTGCAGCTCGTCCAGAGAAATCTTCCGGTGCTCCGCGCCCATATCAAGCACCTGCCCGCCAATCATGCCGTTCATGCCTGCCGCCTGTCCCAAAATCCGGATGCAGGCAAGCACAGTCTCAGGCGGCAGTCCCTCTGCTGCGGCCGCAGTCTCAAATGCAGCGGTCAGCAGCCCGTCGCCCGCGAGTACGGCGGTCGCCTCGTCAAATGCCTTATGGCAGGTCGGACATCCGCGGCGCAAATCATCGTTGTCCATGCACGGAAGGTCATCGTGGATAAGCGAATAGGTGTGAATCATCTCGAGCGCACACGCAAACGGCAGCGCCTTTTGCGCATCCCCGCCGCACAAGCGGCAGAACGCCAGCACAATCACCGGACGCAAACGCTTGCCGCCCGCCATCGCCGAATATTTCGCGGCCTCGAAGATGCGGTCGTACCCTTCTCCCGTTTCGCGGGACAGGTACTTTTCAAGCGCAGGCTCAATGACCGCAATATCCGCTTCCAGCCGCTCTGCAAACGTCATTTTCCTGCCTCCTCCGCGTCAAACGGCTGCTCAGCCAGCTCACCCTGCACGTTTTCCTGCATGACCGTGACTTTTTGCTCAGCCTTGTCCAGCATCTTGCCCAGCGCTGCGGACAGCTTGGTGCCCTCCTCGAACAGCTTAATGCTGTCGCCGAGCGGCGCTTCGCCTTTTTCCAACAGACGGACGATTTCCTCGAGCCGCTCCATCTGGCTTTCAAATGTCTTTTCCGCCATCGTTCTGTTCCTCCTCGATATCGGTCACGCGGCACCTTGCCGCGCCTTTGGCAAATCGGATATGCAGCATATCCCCTGTTTTCAGCACCGACGCATCCGTGATGACCGCGCCGCGCACGCCTTTATTCGCCACCGCATAGCCGCGCGCCAACACGCGCAGCGGACTGATTGCGTCCAGCGTAGCCACCGTCCTTGCAAACCGCAAACGGCGGCGCTGCACGCCGTCCCGTCCCGCCGCGAGCAAACGGCGGCGCAGCAGCGTTAGCTTCTGCTCTTCGCGCGCGAGATACGCCGGGAATGCCGCAAGCAATCGGTCAGCCATTCGGTCGAGCATCACGCGTTTTTCCTCAATATACCGAATGGGGTTTCGTACCTCCAACCGTTGATGCAAGCCATCCAACATGCGCTGCTTGTGCTGGATTTGCTTGTGCGCCGCCGCGTGCAGCCGTGTGTCCAGCGCGCGCAGGCTCAGCGCATATTCCGCGCGGTCGGGCACAGCAAGCTCAGCCGCGCCTGACGGCGTGGGCGCGCGCAAATCGGCAACAAAATCCGCGATGGTCACATCCGGCTCATGGCCGACCGCCGAGATCACCGGAATTTCGGACGCGAAAATCGCCCGTGCGACCGCCTCCTCGTTAAACGCCCAGAGGTCCTCCATCGACCCGCCGCCGCGTCCGCACAGGATGACATCCGCCTCGCCAATCGCATTGGCAAGACCGATCGCCCGCGCGATGCTTTCCGACGCGCCCTGTCCCTGCACCTGCGCGGGATAGAGCGTGACCGCGGCCATCGGCCAGCGACGGCCCAGAATACGAATCATATCGCGCACCGCCGCGCCGGTCGGTGAGGTAACGAGCGCAATTTTGCGCGGCATACGCGGAATGGGCTTTTTGTACATCGGGTCAAACAAGCCTTCGGCCTGCAATTTTTTCTTCAGCTGCTCAAAGGCAAGGTTTAAAGCGCCCGCGCCGTCCGGAATTACCTCGGAAATATACAGCTGCACCTGCCCCGTGCGCGGGAACGAGCTGACGCGCGCCCGCACGATGACCTTCATGCCGTTTTCCAGACGGAATTTCAGACGCATCGCGTCCGAGCGGAACATCACCGCGTTGGTGGACGCACCCTCGTCCTTGAGGCTCATATAGTGATGCCCGGAAGAGTGCGCCTTGTAGTTGGAGATCTCGCCCTGCACCAGCAGATTGCGGTAGCCCGGCACGGTGTCGAGCAGTTCCTTAATTTCATTATTGAGTTGTGTGACCGAATAAATCGTACTCACGTTTTGTTCCTTTCATAAAGCCGCGCGGCAAGCACCGCCACGCCGACCGCATTATCACCCGACAGCACCGGCTCGGCAAACCAAACCCGCTCCCCAAATGCCTGCTGCATGCGCGCGCGCAGCACACGGCTTGCCATCACGCCGCCCGCGCACAAAACCGGGCAGTCATATTGCAAAAGCGCCTGCTCGGTCGCTTTGACGACCGCATTGGCCACGGTTTCGAGCGTAAACCGTGCCATCTGCGCCGCCTGCGCTGTCTTGTGCTTGTTTTCCACTTGATTCTGCATACCGGAGAGCGAAAACCGACAGTCCATCACTTTGGGGCGATAGCCTTTCTCCGGCTCTGCGTCCATCGCCAGCGCATCCAGCGCCGCACCCGACGGAAACGGCAGCCCCAGCAGCGCACCCGCACGATCGATGAGCTGTCCCGCCGCAAGGTCGGTCGTGCCGCCGATGCAGGTGCAATCCGGCAGGCCGTCTGTACCCGGCGTCACATGTAGCAATTCACTCGTCCCACCCGACAAATGCCATGCGAGAAACGGCTCGTCCAGCAGACCCAGCCGCCCGGCGGAGAGCGCCGCCGCCGCGATATGCCCCTGCTGGTGCGATACCGTAAAAAGTGGCACAGATAGCAAATGCGCCGCGCTGCGCGCGACGCTCTGACCCGCCAAAAAGCAGGGCATATACGAGCCCTCGACCGCGCGCGGGCGGGTGCTCACGCCGATGGCGCGCACCTCGCCCTGCGGCAGGGCCTCAATTTTCTCATGCAGATGCACGGTATGCTGAAACAGCGCATCCGACTGGCGCAGACCGATTGCGCCCTCCGGTACCGTCAGCAGGCTGCCCTCATTGTGCCACACACCGCTTTCAGCGTCAAACACCGCCGCGGACGTGCGGTAATTCGAGGTATCAATCCCCAGAAAGCGCTCAGGCATCGGTTTTCTCCGCCGACGCCGCCGCAGTATCAGCTGCCGGAGCTGCATCAGGCTGCGCCGCGCGCGCCACCGCGCCGAGCACCCCGTTGATGAACGCCGCGGCCTCGTCCGTGTCGTATACCTTGGCAAGCGCAACCGCTTCGTTGATTGCCGCACCCACCGGCACATCCTCCACATAGCGCATCTCATAAACAGCAAGGCGCAGCACTGCCACGGTCATGCGCGACATGCGGCTGATTTTCCAGCCCTTGGAGTAGGCTGCAATCGTCTCATCCAGTTCCTGCTGACGCGCGGCCACGCCCTTTACCACCGCGCGGATGTACTCGGTCTGCGCCTCGGACAGTTTGCCTGCATACAGCGCAATATCGCCGCTGATTGAGGCCATAATGGACTCGTCCAGCCGCTCTTCCAAATTTTCGTCCTCAAACTGCTGGAACCCCATTTCAAAAATCAGGTGCAGCGCAATTTCTCTTGCTTTCGTTCTGCTCATCACACTCACGGCGGCAGTTTCCTCCCATTTTTCGGTTACGCCTTATTTTATCCTATTTTCGCCAAAGTTGCAAGGTGCTATTCCCCAAAAGGGGCGCCGGGACATAAAGAAAACGGCAGGGCGACGCGCCTGCCGTTTTGATACCGTCCTTATTCCTGCTCCGCAGGCTGTTCCTCGACTGCCGGCGCGGGTGTGAAGGTCACGCCGCCGACGTGCACATTGACCTCGGTGACCTTCAGGCCGGTCATGGATTCGACCGAGGACCGCACATTCTCCTGCACCTGCTTTGCCACCTCGCAGATGTTGTGGCCGAACAGTGCAAGAAAGCCGATCTCGATTTTGACCGTTCCTTCCTCGCCAATTTCAATGCGGACGCCCTTGGAAAGGTTCTTTTTACTCAAAAATCCAACGATGTCACTGGTCAAGGTGGAATATAACCCACTCACGCCTGCGGTTTCCGAAGTGGCCAGCGCCGCGATGGATGCGACAACGTCCTCGGAAATCCGAATGGAACCCTGATCGCTCTCGGTCGACCAATACTCCTTGTGATCCGCCATAGTGCTCACTCTCCTTTAAACGGATTATAGCACAGTTTTGACAAAATGCAAAGCAAAAATACGCGTCTGACGGCTTATTCCGCTTCCACTATCTTGACCTGCCCCGCGGTCATGCCGGTTTCACTGACCACGATATCCTTGATGACCGTCACATCGGTTGCCTGCAATCCGCCGTCCGGCGGCGCAACCACGACGTTGACGCTGCTGTCTCCAATCATCACAACCGCATCCGTATACCCTTTGGCGCGAATCAGGCTTTCGATGTTTGCCTCGGCAACCGAATCATCCGCCAGTGCGGAAATCTGCGCGGCCGCTTCGTCCTTCGCGGCCTGATCCGCGTCCTCGCTCTCGCTCAGTTCGCGCAGCGTGCTCACTGCCTCATCCCGCGCCTGCTCGCGTGTCAGACGAGAGGTCGCGAAATAATCCTCCCCTTCCGTGCCTGCCGCCGCCCCGGTATCCGCCCCTGTTGTATCCGCGCCGGTCTGTCCGGCCACCAGCAGCTCCTCCGGCGCATCGACATAACTCCAGTTTAAGTAAACCGCCGCGCATAGCAGCAGCGCGATCACACCGTATACCGCGCCGCGTTTCTTGATTTTTTTCATCACTGCTCGCCCTCCTGTATTTGATTACTATGTTTTATGAAGCATCGGACATTTTCAGAACCGTAACTTTGTCCGTCCCGATGCCGCACACCGTACCGACCGCCTGCGTCACCGCCAGACGCACCTGTGCATTGTCCGCGCCGTCGCACAAAACAACCGCGCCACGAAACGTTGGCAGCAGGTTTTTCACTGTTACGGGTTTTTCTCCGTAACTGCCGTCGCTGAGAATGGTCAAGTCGCTTTCGTAGCTTTGGCTGCTGTCCATGCCGGTTGTCTGACGGGTGTTGACCGCGTAAACCGCTTCGCCGCTCTGCTCGAGCGACAGCATCAGCTCAACGCGCCCCACGCCGTCCACCGCCGCCAGCTTATCGCACAGTGTCTGCTCAAATGCGGCAAGGTTAAACGCGGTTTTCTCCTCCGTCACATCCGTCGATGCCGCCGTCTGCTGCGCACCGCGCCCGCCTGAGGCAAGCAGCAGCACACCCGCCAGCAGCACAATCAGCACCGCGCGGTATTTGACCGCAAGCGGCACAATCTTTCGCTGCGCCGCGCGCAGCCACTCCTTCCATTGTTCTTTCATTGCGCCACCCACTCCTGTCTGTCCGCATCCACGCCGCAGCCCTCAGTCACCAGCGTTTTCAGCTCATCCAGCCGCGCCGCGTCCTCGATTTGGTAATACACCGTTACCCGCCCCACCTGCAAAATACCATTTTCGTCATTCTCCATGGTTATATGTACCGTACAGTCAAAGCCTTTGGCCTGCGCGCTGCTCTCCAGCGCATCCGCAATACTGGCCGCGACCGTGCTCATCGTCGTCTGCGCGTTTTGTTCCTGTATCGCATCCACATCAATGCCCGCAAACGCCCCGTCCCGCATGCCATCCCAGCCCGTCAGGCGCAGCCCTGCCAGCGGCTGGAGCAGCGCCAGCAGCATCAGCAGCCCTGCCGCCAGCTTGACAATCTCACGCAGCGCGCCGCCTTCCACCACGCGCAGCGCCACCGCAGACGCCACACCCGCCAGCGTCACGCGCAGCAGAATGGTATGAAACAATTCACTCATATCGGCTTCACCATCGCAACCACATAAACCAGCTCCAAATACAGAATCAGGCAGCAGGTGCTCAGCATACCAAGCAGCAGACCGAAGCCCGTGCTCACCCCCTCCAGCATCTGCCGCAGGCTGTTCGAGCAAAGCGGAGAAAGTACCGCCGCGCCCGCCTTGTAGCACAGGTAGCTTGCGCCCACACGCAGAAACGGAATCAGACAAATCGCCGTCACGCACAGCATGCCGAATACACCTATCGAGCTGCGCAGCAGCGCCGCGCCCGAAAGGACGGTCTCGGTCGCGTCCGAAATCACGCCGCCAACCACCGGCACCGCACCCGAAACCGCAAATTTTGCTGTCTTAAGCGCCATCCTGTCCACGTTGCCCGACACCCCGCCCGCAATCGTCAGATAGGCGGTAAATAGGGTCAAAATCAGCTTGAGCGCGCCCGAGGTCAATCCTTTGATGCCGTCCGCGATGCCGTGCAGCATGCCATTGCCCGTCGCCGCATCCACCGCGACAACCGCCAAATACGCGCATGCCGCAGGCACCAGCAGCACATTTATCAACCGGATGACCAAATCAAACACCACCATCGTCGCCACCTGCAAAGCGGTTGCCGTCGCGGCGTTCCCGCCTGCCGACAGAACGGTTGCCAGCACCGGCTGCAGCGTGCTGGAAAACAGACTGATTTCCGATAGCGTTTCGCGGCACAGCGCGAGCACACCGGTAAAATCCTGCAGCAGCACCGCCGCGCATCCCAGCGTACCGGCCATGTCAATCCACGCATCCGCCGCTCCGCCCGCCGCCGCAGAAAAACCGCGTCCGGCAGCGGTCAGCACCACCACAATCGCCACCCGCACCAGTCCGCTCAGCGCGTTTTTGAGCGCGCTGCGGCTGTCCTGCGCCGTATTCTCCAGCAGACGGGCAAACGAAACCCCCAGCTCGTCCGCTGTGTCTATGTCAATGCCATCCAGATACGCGCGCTGCTCCCCCGGCACGGCCCCAAGCAGGGTATCCCCTTGCGCCGCGCCCTCTCCCTCTGCCGCGGCCGCCGCCGTGATGCATGCCAGAAGCACGAGCAGCACTGCAAACACCTTTTTCATTGTCCGTTCCCTTTCATATCGTCCAGTCCGTCACCAGCTCCAGCACCTGCTCCAGCAGCGGCAGACACATGGAAAGCGCCAGAATCGCGCCCATGATTTCGAGTTTTGTCGCAAGCGCGGACTGTCCGCTGTCCCGGCACAGCGCGCTCATGATGCGCACCACAACCGCCACACCGACTGTTTTGAGCACCGGCAGATACAGGCTTTGCGTAATACCGCCCTGCGCCAGCAGACTGGAAAACCGCTGCATCGTGCCCCCCACCAGTGCAAAGGCCCGCAGCAGGATAAGCACGCCCGCCGTCAGCGTCAGCAGGAACGCGATTGCGGGCGCATCCTTTTTGAGCGTCATCGACAGCACCAGCACCAGCAGCACCAGCCCGCAGGCCGCAACCAGGCTGTTCAAAACCCGAACACGCTTTTCATCATCGAAAACAGCTGGCTGATCTCCTGCACAATCAGCATCAGCACGACGATGAGCCCCGCCAGCGTGGTCATCAGTGCCTGTTCCTCCCGTCCCGACCGCGTCAGCAGCTGTCCGAGCACCGCCACCAGAATACCGACCGCCGCAATACGGAAAATCAGATCAACGTCCATATGCTCCTCCGTCCTCAGATCAGCACCAATACCACCAGAATCCCCAGCGCAATGCCGCAGGTGCGGTACAGATTTCCCTTGTTTTGCAGTTCTCCCGCCGCGGTATCGCGCGCCGCTGCAAGACGCCGCGCGATCTGCTCCAGACCCGCGACCTGTTCAGCAGCGTCATACCGACCGAGCCATGCCGCCGCTTCGGACAGGATTTCGCACTCGGGCTGTCCCAGTCCGACCTGATCCCGGCAGTCCCGCAGCGATGAACGCCACAGATACCCCAGCGACAGCCCGTTTTCCTCCCGCAGGCGCCGCCGCAAATAGGCGAACACCGTTCGGATGATCCTGTTTTCACTCTCGGCCAGCTGGCCGACGATCTCGGGCACCGGCGTGCGGCGGCCGGAAATCTCTCCGCTCATCAGATGAAGCGCCAGCAGCATCGCGTCCGCTGCCGTGACGCGCCGCCGCAGCCCCTGCCGGGCAGAAAGCCCCAGTGCTGCACAGGCGCCGAATATCATCACCGAACCCATCAGCTTTAGCATAGGTTTCCCTCCATTTTTTCCATTCGATAGCGTCGTTTTCCCTCTTCCCGCGTGATGACCACCGCGCGCTCGAATACATGCAGCTCTATCAGCGCACGATATAGCGGCCTTCGGCACAAATCGTCCACATCCGCCGCATGCGCGCTGGCCAGTACCGCCGTACCGCAGTGCGCGCACAGAGAAACCGCCTCCACATCTTCGGGCGCGGTGATTTCATCAAAGGCAATCAGCTCGGGCGACATGGTCTTGAGCAGCATAAGCGCCGCCTGCTGTTTTGCGCAGTTTTCCAGCACATCCGTGCACCTGCCCACCACAAACTGTGGCGCACCGTCCGACAAAGCGGCAATCTCTCCGCGCTCGTCCGCCACCGCGACCGCATGCCCCGCGTCCGATACCAGCCGCACCCACTCACGCAGCAGCGTTGTCTTGCCAAAGCCGGGCGGCGACAGCAGCAGAACGCTCTGCGGTCTTTCCGTGCCGATCCACGGCCGGATAATCTCGTCCACCTCTGTCATCTGCCGCGCCACACGCAAATTGACCGACGACAATCCGCGCACTCCGATCACCTGCCCGTTTTCCTCGGCCACCGTGCCGCACAGTCCCAGCCGATGACCGCCGCCAATCGTCACAAACCCGTGCCGCAGGCTTTCCGCATAGCTATGTACCGAATATCGCGCCGCTCGGCTGAGCGTTTCCCGCAGCTCCTGTGCGGTTACCGGGGCAAAACCCGTTTCCCGCTCGCCGTCCGCTGTGCGTACGGCCGGCGGCCTTCCCACACGCAAGCGAACCTCTTCAATCTGACGCTGTCCGTCCAGCCACGCCAGTTCCGCCGCGCGCGGCGGGGGCAGACAGCCAATCGCCTGCAAAAATACTCCGTCCTGTTTTACTTCCATTTGCATCACCTGTCCTACTCTATGCCCGGCCTGTCCTGAATATGACTGCAACACAACCGTAACAAAACGGGCATTGACAAGCTGCGCCATCGGCGATATAATAGGTATAAATATTGCACAAAGTGATGACAGAGGAAAGTAATTGTTCCAAGTGCGGCTTTCAGGGAGTGTCCGGCATGACTGGAAACGGACGCAGACGCCGGCACAATGAAGTTCCCTCTTGAGCTGCGGCGCTGAAACGCAACTTCCAGTAGGCGCCGACGGACTTCCTCCGTTACAGGGATAGGATATTTTTTGTATCCGAAAAAAGTGCGGCATAGCACTATGCCGAATGTGGGTGGTACCGCGGAACCGTTTGTCTTTCGTCCCTCTTTGTGGATGAAAGGCTTTTTTTGTGCTTTTTCCGCCGGACAAACACCAATCCCACATTATTTCAAAGGAGAGACAAAAACTATGATTATCATTATGAAACAGGGCACGACCCGCGAGCATGTCGAGGAGCTGTCCCGCCACATTGAGCGCTGGAACGTCAAGGCAAACCCGATTTACGGCGCGGGCACCATCGTCATCGGTCTGGTCGGCGACACGGGCGCAGTCGATAAGGACGCGCTGCTGCGCGACCCGCAGGTAGAGAACATCCTCAAGGTGCAGGAGCCGTTCAAACTGGCCAACCGCAAATTCCATCCGGACAACACCGAGGTGGAAATTGCGCCGGGCGTTGTGGTCGGCGGTAAAAAGCTGGTTGTTATGGCCGGCCCCTGCTCGGTGGAGAGCGAAGAGCAAATCATCGACGTAGCCAAGCATGTGCAGGCGGATGGCGCTTCTATGCTGCGCGGCGGCGCGTGGAAGCCGCGTTCCTCCCCGTACTCGTTTCAAGGCCTCAAGGCGGAAGGTCTGGAGCTGCTGCACAAGGCGCATGAGGTCACCGGTCTGCCGGTTGTCACGGAAATCACCAACCCCGCACACATCGACCTGTTCATGGACAAGTGCGACTGCTTCCAAGTCGGCGCGCGCAACATGCAGAACTTTGAGCTGCTGAAAGAACTTGGTGAGACCAACAAGCCGATTCTCTTAAAGCGCGGCTTTGCCAACACGATGGAAGAGTTTCTGATGAGCGCCGAATATATCATGGCAGGCGGCAATGAGAAGGTCATCCTGTGCGAGCGCGGCATCCGCACCTATGAGAAGTACACCCGCAACACACTGGACATCTCGGCGGTACCCGTGCTCAAGCGCATGAGCCACCTGCCGGTTGTCGTCGACCCGTCTCACGCGGGCGGCATCTACTGGATGGTCGAGCCGCTGGCAAAGGCAGCGGTCGCTGCGGGCGCGGACGGTCTGATGATCGAAGTGCACAACGACCCCGCGCATGCCCTGTCGGACGGCGCACAGTCGCTGACCTATGATTCCTTCCATGAAACCATGCAGAGTCTGCGTGCAGTGGCGCAGGCGGTGGGGAGAGACTTATAATATCCGTATGATTTGCGCCTGACGGCGCGCAAAAACATCCGTTTTGTGAAAGGAGTGTTTTGCCGTGCAGACTCTCAGCCTGACGGGCGCGAACGGCCTGTCCGAAATCTGCATTGAACCCGGTCTGCTAAATCACGCGGGCAAAGCGATGCTTGACGTTTTCTCCCCTTCCCGCGTACATATCGTGACCGACTCGACGGTCGCACCGCTCTATCTGGAAAAGCTCACGCAGCAGTTTGACCTGCCGGTCAGTTCCACCGTCATTCCCGCGGGCGAAGAGCACAAGCGGCTCTCCACGGTCGAGGGTATCTACCATGACCTGCTTGCTGCCGGAATGACGCGCAAGGACCTCATCATCGCCCTTGGCGGCGGCGTGGTGGGCGACATCACCGGCTTTGCAGCCGCGACCTTTCTGCGCGGCGTATCGCTGTGCCAGATTCCGACCACCCTGCTGGCGCAGGTGGATTCCTCAGTCGGCGGCAAAACCGGCGTCGACCTTGCCGAGGGCAAGAACCTTGTCGGCGCGTTCTATCAGCCGCGGCTCGTGCTGATTGACCCGGATGTGCTCGCCACATTACCCGATGCCACCTTTGCCGACGGCATGGCCGAGGTTGTCAAATACGGTTATATCGCCAATCCCGCGATTCTGGAAATGGTATCGCAGCCGGACTATCAAGCGCATATCGGGGATGTCATCTACGAGTGCGTGAAAATCAAGCGCGACGTAGTTGCCATCGACGAGCATGACACCGGCCTGCGCATGATTCTCAATTTCGGACACACGATTGGTCACGCGGCGGAAAAGCTCGGAAACTACACCGAACTGACCCATGGGCAGGCGGTGGCAATCGGTATGGTCGCCGCGATGCGGCTGTCTGCGCTGCGCGGGGACGCCGACCTGTCCGCGCCGCTCATTGCGCTCTTGCAGCAGCTTGGTTTACCGACCGCGCTGACGCATGACCGCGAGGCAATTTTCCACGCGTTGTTGTCGGACAAAAAGAAATTCGGCAGCACCGTCAACTTCATTCTTGTGCGCGAGCCGGGCCGGGCGGAAATCACGCCAATAGAGTCGGAAACGCTGCACGAGTACATTCTCAAACTGTAAGGAGGTTTGCCCGATGGGTTCCACTTGGGGCAACGCCATCAAAATTTCCATTTTTGGCGAGTCGCACGGCGCTGGTATCGGCGTAGTAATCGACGGCTTTCCGGCGGGCGTTCCATATGATGAAGCCTTTGTGCTGCGCGAGATGGAGCGCCGCGCGCCCGGACGCAATAAACAGTCCACCCAGCGCAAGGAGGCCGACACGCCGCTCATCCAATCCGGCTTGTTGAACGGACAGACCACCGGCGCGCCCATCTGCGTCGTTATCCAGAACACCAATCAGCATTCCGGCGACTATGCTGCGCTGGCCGCGCAGCCCCGTCCGGGTCACGCGGATTACACCGGGATGATACGCTACCACGGCTGCAACGACCCGCGCGGCGGCGGTCATTTTTCCGGCCGTCTGACCGCACCGTTGGTGTTTGCAGGTGCAATGTGCAAGCTATGGCTCAAAACCCGCGGCGTGACGGTCGGCTCGCACATCCAGTCCATCGCACAGATTCAGGATATGCCGTTTGATGATGTGGATATCCCGGTTTCCCAGCTCGATGCGCTGCGGCAAGCCGACTATCCGGTCAACAATCCGCGCGCGCTGGACGCGATGCTTGCCGCTATCGAAGAAGCGCGCGAGGCGCAGGACTCGGTCGGCGGCGTGATTGAGTGCGCGGCCGTCGGCCTGCCCGCTGGCATCGGCAGCCCGATGATGGATTCGGTGGAAAGCCGCCTGTCCTCCATCCTGTTTGCCGTACCGGCCGTCAAGGGCGTGGAATTCGGTGCAGGCTTTGCCTTTGCGGCGCTGCGCGGCTCGCACGCGAACGACACCCTGTATCAGGATGGCGATATCATCAAAACCGAGACCAACAATAACGGCGGCGTCAACGGCGGTATCACCAACGGCATGCCGCTTATCGTGCGGGCATGTATCAAGCCCACGCCCTCCATCGCAGCCACACAGCAGACCCTCAATATCCAGACCGGCAAGGTGGAGCCGCTGTCCATCCACGGGCGGCACGATCCCTGCATCGTCACACGCGCCGCGCCGGTCATTGAAGCGGCCTGTGCTGTTGCGCTGGCAGATCTTTTGCGGGAGGCAAACGGCTATGCGTGATCTTTCCCAAATTCGTCAGGATATCAACCGCGTCGATGAGCAAATCCGCGCGCTGTTTCTCGAGCGCATGGAGCTTGCGCTTCAGGTAGCGCAAACCAAGGTCGAAACCGATGACAAAATCTACAAACCCGACCGCGAAGCCGAAATCATCGCCAAGCGTACCGCGGGCATGAGCGAGGAACTTTCCCTCAAATATACCGCACTTCTGCAAAGCATGATTCGTGCCAGCCGTGAATATCAATACAGCGAGGTGCTGCGGCAGAAGCCAGATCGGTTCCCGCTGCATCCGTCCGGGAACGAACTCGCCCCCAAAACCGTCTATTATCAGGGCGTACCCGGCGCATATCAGGAGCTGGCGGCGCGCGCGCTCTTTCCGAACTGTGAGCCGCAGCATGTGCCGACATGGGAACAGGTATTCCAATCCGTGCGCGACGGCATCGCGGATGTGGGCGTTGTTCCGGTCGAGAACACGACCGCAGGTACGGTCAGCGAGGTTTACGACCTGCTGCTTGCCTACGACCTGTCCATCAACAAATCGTACATCAAAAAAATCTCGCACTGTCTTGCCGCCGTGCCGGGCGCACAGATGAGCGATATCCAAAGTGTCTGCTCGCACCCGCACGCCCTGCCCCAGTGCCACGCGTTCATCACCGAGCACGGGCTGGAGGCCATCGAGGTTGCCAACACGGCGATAGCGGCACAGAATGTGCAGAAGAAAGGTGACCCGCATCTGGCGGCAATCTGCTCGCGCGAAGCCGCCGAGCGGTACGGCCTGACCATTCTTGCCGAGGGCATCAACGACCTAAAGCACAACGAAACACGCTTTATTGCGGTCAGCCGCACGCTGACCAGCCGCCCCGAGGACAACCGCATCGAGATTGCCTTCCGCATCCCGAACGTCGCCGGTTCACTCGGCCGCGTGCTGGATGTCTTTACGCATTACGGCATCGACATGACCGGCATTTATTCCCGTCCGATCAAGGACAGCCCGTGGTGCTATGTGTTCTATGTAGACTTCACCGGCAATATGCAGGACCATGCCGTGCAGTCGCTGTTATACCAGCTCCATGAGGAGCTGCCCTACATTAAAGTCATCGGCAGCTATCCGGTTTCCGATGCAACGGAGGAGTAAACAAATGCAAATCCAACCTTGCGGCCCGCTGCGCGGCGAAATCACCGTGCCGGGCGACAAATCCATTTCGCACCGCGCGGTCATGCTGGGCGCGCTGGCAAACGGCACGACCCATATCACCGGCTTTCTGATGGGTGAGGACTGCCTTTCCACCATCGATTGCTTCCGCAAGATGGGTGTGGAAATCGAAATCACAGAAAATCAAGTAATCGTCGAGGGCGTGGGCCTGCATGGCCTGTGCGAGCCGGAGGAAACGCTCTACACCGGCAACAGCGGCACCACCACCCGCCTGCTGTGCGGTATTCTGGCCGGACAGCCATTCACCGCGACACTCAGCGGCGACGCTTCCATTCAGAAGCGCCCGATGGGCCGCGTCATCAAGCCGCTGCGCGAGATGGGCGCGTCCATCGAGGGCAAAAACGACAACTACTGTCCGCTGACGCTATACCCCAGCGAGCTGCACGGCATCGAATACCGCCTGCCGGTGGCCTCCGCCCAGCTCAAGAGCGCGATTCTGCTCGCGGGACTATATGCTGAGGGCCAGACAACGGTCATCGAGCCTACCCCTTCGCGCGACCACACTGAGCGCATGTTCCGCGCATTGGGCGTGGAAATCGAAACGCGCGGCAATGAAATCACGCTCGAGCCGCCCGAAGACCTGCACGCGGTAGACATCGCCGTACCGGGCGATATTTCGTCCGCGGCCTTCTTTCTGGTTGCGGGCGCCATTGTACCGGGCAGCGAGCTGACCATCAAAAACGTCGGCGTCAACCCCACGCGCACGGGCATTCTGGACGTGCTGCGCGAAATGGGCGCGGACATCACCGAGTCTAACTTCCGGGACGACGCCGAACCGGTTTGCGATCTGACCGTGCGGCACAGCCGCCTGCACGGCGTTGAAATCGGCGGGGCGATTATCCCGCGCCTGATTGATGAGCTGCCGGTTCTCGCGGTTGCAGCTGCGTTTGCAGAGGGCGAAACCGTCATCCGCGACGCGCAGGAACTTAAGGTCAAGGAGTCCAACCGCATCGCCGCAATGGTCACCGAACTGACACGCGCGGGCGCAGACGTGGAGGAAACCGACGACGGCATGATTATCCGCGGCGGCAAAACACCGTGCGGCGCTTCGTTTGAGACTTACAAGGACCATCGTATTGCCATGAGCCTTGCTGTGCTTGCGCTGGGCGCGCAGACCGCCAGCCGCATCAACGACCCCGAGGTCGTTTCCATCTCCTATCCCGACTTTTTCGACACGCTCAAGGCATTGGGAGGCTGAAACCATGCTGCTGACTATGGAGGAATTCCGCGTCTTCGAGCCGAAAAAAGCAACCTATGCCCTGTTTGGCTGGCCGCTTGGCCATACGATGAGTCCGGAGCTGCACACGCAGCTGTTTGAAGCCTCCGGACAGGACGCGGATTACATCGGCGTAGCCGTGCCGCCCGAAAACCTATCCGAAGCATTTGAGCTGGCCAAGCGTAAGCTCAAGGGCATCAACTGCACCATCCCGCACAAAAAAGCGGTCATCGACCTGCTTGATGAGGTAGATACCGCTGCGCGCGACCTACATTCGGTCAACACCGTTGCCTTCCGCGACGGGCGCGCGGTCGGATACAACACGGATATCCTTGGCTTTGCTGAATCGCTTTCGCGCGACGGCGTCAAACTGCGCGGTAAAAAGGTGCTGCTGCTCGGCTACGGCGGCGCCGCCGCGGTTATGGCATACCACTGCATCACGCAAGGGGCATACCTGACCATCACCGGACGCAATATAGAAAAAGCCGCCGCGCTGCAAAAACAGCTGTGCGACGCTGTGCCCGGCGCGCATGTTTCCGTATTCAACCGCCGGCACATCCCGCGTGATATTCAAATCGTCCTCAACTCCACACCGGTGGGGATGTATCCAAAGGAAAATATCGCTCCCCTGCACTACCTGCCGCACAAAACCGAGTATGTGTTTGACGCGATTTACAACCCGCCCGTCACGGCGACGATGAAGCTGGCCAATCCCAAAAAGACCCGTGTGCGCGACGGTCTGTTTATGCTGGTCATGCAGGCCGCCCACGCACAGACCATCTGGTCGGGCGTACAGTTCACGCCGCAGGCCTGCGAAACCATCCTGCGCCGCACCTACGGTAAAATGGCGGTCAAACGGCTGCATGAAAAGCACGGCAAGCGCAATATCGTGCTGTGCGGCTTTATGGGCAGCGGCAAAACCACAGTCGGCCGCAAGCTCGCCCGCTTGACGGGATTGGAATTTGTTGACGCCGACCAGTATCTGGAGGCGCAGGAAGGCAAAAAGATTTCCGATATTTTCTCGGAAAAGGGCGAAGCCTACTTTCGCGACCGCGAAAGCGCCTACATCCGTGAGCTGTCCGAGCGCGACGGCATCGTGCTTTCGCTCGGCGGCGGCGCGGTGCTGCGGCAGGAAAACGTTGAGGCGGTCAAGCAGTCCGGACTGCTGATTCATCTGGATACGCCCTACTACCGCATTGTCAAAAACCTGTCCTTTTCCACCTCCCGTCCGCTTCTGGACAAACCGGATAAGCAGGCCGAAACCCGCCGTCTGTACAACGCGCGCAAGGGCATTTATCATCGTGTGTCGGATGTTTCCGTGCGCAGCCCGAAACTTTCCGAAGTGCTGGAAAAGCTCGTTAAGTGCATCTGAGAACGCCGCAGCTGCGGCATAGCAATCTTTTTCACCATTCCAAGAAATCGAGGAGGACTATGAAACATTTTTTGAAACATCCCATCCGCCTGATAGCAGTCTCTCTGGCGGCCGCACAGCTGCTTTCCGCGGCTGCGGGTGCTGCCTTTACCAATTCGTTCGCGTATTCCTATGCGGTTGGCCAAGGACTGCAATATACCCGCTCGGAAGGCAAAAACACGGCCGGTGTGCAAAGGGCCAACATCCTGACCTATTCGCCTAACACCGGGGTCTCCCCCATTATGGTTTATGCGGACGAACAGCTCTACGGCAGTCAGGCAACCATTACAAATGCCGTAAAGTATCTGGAAAGTCAGGGAAAAACCGTAATTGGCGGCACCAATGCGGACTTTTTTGTCATGTCCAGCGGTATTCCGATCGGTCTGGTCATCGACAAGGGCGAGCTGATTTCGTCTGACGCATGGCAGTATGCGGTCGGCTTCAAAGCGGACGGCACCGCCGTCATGGGCCGCCCGACCATGAATATGTCGATTGCCGGCGCATCCGGCACGGTTTCCATATCCTACTTTAATAAGACGCGTACCACCGCGGGCGCTTACCTGCTCGACCGTAACTACGACGATTCCACGCACTTCTCCGCCAACGGAAGCTATATCGTTCTGGAGCGCGTAGACAACACGCCCGTGACGGTCAACCACTCGATTAAGCTCAAGGTGGTGGACAAAGGCACGGGCAACAGCCCGCTGACCATTGCGGACAATCAGATGGTGCTGACCAAGTCGGACGGCGCAAATGTTCCCTCCTGGGTGGACTTCCCCGTCGGGGAGGAAGTGACGCTCTGGGTGGGCGCAAGCGACAGCAACTGGGCCGAGGTCGAATATGCGGTCGGCGGTAAGCTGCTGATTGACAGCAGTACAGTCACCACCGCAGGCATTGACGCGGCTTCTTCGCGGCGCGCGCGCAGCGCGGTCGGTGTCAAAGCGGACGGCACCGTTGTCCTTTACGAAATCGACGGCAACCAGTCCTCGCACAGCGTAGGTCTGACCGCAGAGGAGCTTGGCAACGAGCTGCTTGCGCTGGGTTGCGTGCGCGCTATCTGTCTGGACGGCGGCGGCTCTTCCGCCATGGCACTGCGTCAGCCGGGTGAAAGCACGGCTTCGCTCATCACCAGCCCGTCGGACGGCTCGCAGCGCTCGTGCGCCAACTACATTTTCTTTGTCAACAATGTTCCGGCTGACGGTATGACCGCGCACGCAGTCCTCACGCCGAGCTACCGCTATGTAATGCCGGGTGCATCGACATGGTTCTCGGTCAAAGGCGCTGACGTCTCCTATGGCCCGGCTGACGCGCCGACCGACCTTGCCTATACCGTTTCAGATGATATGGGCACCGTGAGCAACCAGACCTTTACCGCCGGCATGACCACCGGTATCACCACAATCACCGGAACAAACGGTGTGGTGGAAGGCGCAATGACGGTCTGTGTCACCGGCGATATTCAGTCCATCACGCTGCAAAACGGCGGCGAGAATATCAGCTCTATTTCGCTCAAGCCGAACCAGAGCATCAATATCGACGGCATCGCCTATCACCTCGGTCAAAAAATGGCCTCTATCGACACCTCGTTTACCTGGAGCGTATCGGAAGGCATAGGCACCATTGATGAAAACGGTATGTTCACCGCAGGTAGCAGCATGGCCAGCGGCACGCTCACCTGCTCCTACGGTAACACAAGCCAATCCATTCCGGTCAGCGTCGGTATGGGAGACCCGCAGGATGCCAAAACCGTTGCAGATTTTGAAAGCACCCAGCCCTGCACAGCAACCGACGGCGTGACCCTGTCCACTGTGACCGATTACACGCAGGTTGTCCGCGGCACCGGCTCACTCAAGGCCTCCTATGACGGCAGCAAGGTGATGGCTGCAACCATTTCCGTACCGCAGACCGACGTTTCCGCTATGTCCTATCTGACGCTTTGGGCGCGCGGCGAAAACACGCAGAGCGCGCTGACGGCCGTCTTTACCGATGCAGAGGGCAACGAACTGACCGCTCCTCTCTCTGCTGCAACCACAAGCAGTTGGACGCAGCTGACCGCCTCCATTCCGGACGGCGCACAGACGCTGACCGACATCCACATGGAGCGCAGCGGCGCGGGCGCTGCGGACAGCGCGCTTTATCTGGACCAAATTGTCGTCTCCGCGGACCACGCCGTGACGAACACAGATGCACCGTCGATTTCTCTCAATAGCACCTCGGTGACAGTCGATGCCGGCGCATCGGCTACCCTCACCGGCAAGGCCACGATGGAAAACGGTAAATATCCGGCGCGCGCCTCCAATATTGTGGTAAAGGTAGACGGTAAAACAATTTCAGGCGCTGCCGGTATGAGCGGCTCGACCCTGTCGGTCACCACCGGCGCGCTGAGCGAAGGTACGCACTGCGTCACAATTGATGTTTCAGATGACGCCGGCAACCGCGCCCGCGCTTCGGCCACGATTACCGCCGGCAGCGCGAAAAACGTCTTTGCCGACACCGCAGACCACTGGGCACGCGGTTACGCCTCCTTGCTCAATCAAAACGGCATCATGAAGGGCGAGTCCGGCAGCGACGGCAGCACCTACTTTAACCCCAACCGCAACCTGACCCGCAAGGAGTTTGCCGTCACGATGGCGCGCCTGCTCGGTCTGGACACCTCCTACACCGGTCAAACCGAATTTGCCGATGACGAGGAGATCCCGAGCTGGGCACGCGGCGCGATCTATGCCGTCGCACAAGCAGGCATCATGCAAGGCTCGAGCAATGGCGGAGCGCTGTACTTCTCCCCGGATGCGGATATGACCCGCGCCGAGGTCATGACCGTTATCGGACGCTGCCTGCCGCGCGGCTATGCAGCCGCTGCACTGACCTACTCGGATGCGTCCTCGGTCCCCTCCTGGGCGCTGGATCAGGTCAAGACCTGTGTTTCCGCCGGCATCATCGGCGGTTATAAGGATAACACGCTGCAGCCACTCGGCAAAATCACCCGCGGCGAAATCGCCAAGATTCTGGCGCTGTTCTAAGCACAATTTCTTTTTCCCGCCCTGCACTTTAACCGGTGCAGGGCGGTTTTTCTTCTGTAGGTTTGTCAAACATATTGGACAGAGAACTCTAAGGGAGAAAACCAACCTAGAGGCCTCATGGGAAAGTTGTTGGAGTGGCGATTATGGATAGCGAGCTGCTTGGCG
>NZ_JBQKJP010000030.1:0-36026 GCF_052117205.1 Candidatus Agathobaculum pullicola
CGAGAGTAATTCCATATCGAACCAAAAAAGGATACTCGAAACCTACGCAAAACAGAACGGCTTTACCAATCTGCGCTGGTACACCGACGACGGTTTTTCCGGCGCGAACTTCCAGCGGCCCGGATTTCAAGCCATGCTTGCGGACATTGAAGCCGGGAAAGTGGGTACGGTCATCGTCAAGGACATGAGCCGGTTAGGGCGAAACTACTTGCAGGTAGGGTTTTACACGGAAATGCTGTTCCCTCAAAAGGGTGTGCGTTTTATCGCTGTCAACGATAATGTGGACAGTGCCAGCGAGGGCATGGACAACGATTTTACCCCGCTGCGAAATCTGTTCAATGAATGGCTGGTGAGAGATACGAGCAAGAAAATCAAGGCAGTGAAAAAGTCAAAAGGCATGAGCGGCAAGCCTGTTACCAGCAAGCCGGTTTACGGCTATGTGATGGACGAGGACGAGAATTTTATTATAGACGAGGAAGCCGCCCCGGTGGTGCAGCAGATTTACCAGCTTTGCCTTGCCGGGAACGGCCCGACCAAGATTGCCCGTATGCTGACGGAGCAGCAAATCCCCACGCCGGGGACGCTGGAATATCAGCGGACAGGCAGCACCCGCCGTTATCACCCAGGCTATGAGTGCAAATGGGCGACCAACACCGTCGTTCATATCCTCGAAAACCGAGAGTACACCGGATGTCTGGTGAACTTCAAAACGGAAAAGCCTTCTTATAAGGTCAAGCACAGCATAGAGAACCCCGTCGAGAAGCAGGCCATTTTCGAGAACCACCATGAGCCGATCATCGACAAGGAAACATGGGAACGGGTGCAGGAGTTACGCAAACAGCGCAAACGCCCGAACCGCTACGATGAAGTGGGGCTGTTCTCCGGGATTTTGTTCTGCGCCGACTGCGGCCATGTGCTGTATCAGCAGCGGTATCAGAACAAAGACCGCAAACAGGACTGCTACATCTGCGGCAGCTACAAGAAGCGCACCCGCAACTGTACGGCGCACTTTATCCGCACCGATCTGTTGACCGCTGGTGTCCTGGCAAATCTCCGGCAAGTGACCGAATACGCAGCCAAGCATGAGAGCCGGTTTGTGAAACTACTTGTCCAGCAGAACGAGATCGGCGGCAAGCGAAAGACCGCCGCAGCCATCAAGCAGCTTGAACAGGCGCAGGAACGCATTTCTGAAATCAGCCGCATTATCAAGCGGCTGTATGAGGACAATGTAAACGGCAAAATCAGCGATGAGCGTTTCATGGAACTGTCGGCTGACTACGAAGCCGAGCAAGCGGAGCTGAAAAAGAGAGCCGCCGCCCTGCAAGCCGAACTGGACAAGTCACAGGCAGCTACCGTCAACGCCGAGAAATTTATGGGCATTGTCCGCAAGCACCTTGCCTTTGAAGAACTGACCCCCACTCTCTTGCGGGAAATGATCGAGAAAATTGTGGTGCATGAGTGCAGCTATGATGAGAACGGCACCCGCAGGCAGGACATTGAGATTTATTACAGCTTTGTCGGCAAGATTGACTTGCCCGAATAACCGCCCGACCTATCCGACACAATGGCCAAGTGTCGGATAGGAACGGCAAAATTTTTTGCACTTCTATTGCTTCTTTATCACACATAAGCAAAATATGCGGGAATGAATCCTGCGGCAATGAACGGGACCAGTGGGCAGGTGAACCGGGTGGGGCGGTGGGAGAGCTTCAGAACAAGACTTTTTCCCAGCACAAACAGGGCGTAGCAAAAGGCGAACAGCGTAAGCCCCGCGAGAGTGCGGGAAAGGCCCAGCACAAACCCCGCTGACGCCGCAAGCACCGTATCCCCGGCCCCGTTTTTCCCAAAGCCCGCCCCCAGATAGAAGGGCAGCCCTCCCGCAAGCGCCCCCAAAAAGGAGGCGGGGCTGATGGTGATCAGCCCCGCCAGCACGAGCGCCACACAGACCCGGTCATCCACCAGGCGGTGTCGGACATCATAGATCGAAGCGCCCATCAGGCAGCCGCAGAAGACCAGCGCCTGCGCCCAGTGCATCAGCCGGCGTAGTCGAACATCTCCTGAATACGCTCCGTTACAGTGGGCATGACGGTGTCGTTCAGCACAGCGTACAGACCGGCCAGCACCAGGGCGCCCAGGACGACGGCAATCAGTACCTTGACGGCGGTATCGATATAGCCCTCGCCGGCGTTGCCGCAGACGGCGCGGCGGTGGAAGGCGGCGATGGAGGTCTGGCAGTTGATGGCGGCGGACTTGGCGGACTTGGCGATATTCTTGAACAGCTTCTTCATAAGGTACATTCCTCCTGTAAGTAAAAATGATTTTTGGTAGTTTGGTGACTGGAAAGTAATCATGGGTCGTGCTTGGGGGGAGGCCCCCGGCCTCGGCTGGGCAAAGGAAAATCCGGGCGGCTTATATCCTCCCAGACTACATAGTCATTTCGTGGCATTCGTTCTGCTCCTGACGCTGGTCGAACTGGATGGGACGGAATCCCACGCGGTCGCAGTAGAAGAACTCGCTGCCGGAATCATCGTACAGCTCCACCACATCGGACAGAGCCATCCGGTAGCCCTGATATCCGGGAGGTGGGCTGTCCCGGCAGATGGCGTAGATCTGCTCCAGATCATTGGTACCCAGATCGCCGTCAAAGACCTGCGTATAATTCTCTGCGTCCGGTTCTCCGAACCTCTGGATCAGATCCTCATATCCGATAAAGCGCATGGTGACATCCACGCCTTTCCGGAGCTGCCAGATGCGGCAGCCTTTTTGCGGCTGCCCCAGTTCCTCGTCAGGCATTTCTCCGGATGCAAGGCGGTCAAATACGCCTTCCTTCCACTGAGGCGTCAGATTCAACCGGGCCAGGTAGCGGGACAGCTCATCCGTCTGGAACATCTCGTCTACGACAGCGGCGTCATCCTTCACATAGCCCACCGTGTTGCCATAGAAGATCAGGCGGTTTCGATTGTCTATTGTGAAGCGGACCAAAATCACATCACCTCCCTTCAGGGCGAGCGGCTCACATCTGCTGGCTCATGGCCTGGTCGGGAGCGTCGCTTTTCTGCTCCTGCTGCTCCTGAAGCTTCTGCTCGTAGGCGTCATTGACGGCGTCCACCAGAGCGTTCCGGGCTTCGGCGGTGATGGCATGGAAGGTGTCGTTGTACTTGGTCTCACCGTTTTTCTTGTAGGAGTCCTGAGGCATGGAGATGAAACGGCCCTTGTCGGACTCGATGACCCGGATGCCGTGGACGGCAAAGGCCCCGCCGATGGTGGCGCTGGCAAAGGCTTTGGTCTTGAAATCTCCGTCCATCAGGCGGTCGATCCGTGCCTCTACCTGGGGCGTTGTGGCTTCCTGCTGTTTCTTCTTGGCTGTCGCCATGGTAATCAAGCTCCTTTCACTCACATGGTTGGGGTGGTCATATCGGGAGATTCGGCGGGATCTTCCTGCCGGATCTGCTTCAGGCTCTCTCTGGCCCAGTCGGGCAGATGCTCCTCCCGGAGAATGCCGATGAAGTCGCTGCGGTTCCACCGGGTCTGCTCTCCGTCGCCGAGGCAGGTGGCGTATACCGCTCTGCCCGCGGCGTTGGGGGCGCAGCCGAAGCCGCCGGTCGCCAGCCAGAGCTGATTCTCCGGCGCCCAATAGGACTCCTTCAGCGTGAATGGACTCATGACCAGCACCTTGCCCTCCAGCTCCTGCCCGGTCATATCGTCACAGTGGGAGCGCGTAAACATCCCAAGCGCATCCTGGGCCTCCCGAAACTCATTTACGAAAATGTCCAGAACACCGGCGTGACTTTCCACCATGAACTCATAGTTGCGGTCGCTGCGGGGGATGAAGGTCGCGGCGGCCCATTCCTTGTTCCGGCGGCTGAAGCGTCCATCCTCCGGCTTCAACTGAATGGTGGCGGCCAGCACCCATCCCACACGCTTGAAGCCAAAGTCTTCGATGACGCCCCTGGCGCAGTCGTGACTCAGGTGCATCCCGTCAAAACCCCTGCGGATGGCCTCCTCGATGGCCTGCTTACAGGCGATGTTCTCCAAGTGGCTTGCCCGCCAGAGAGCCACCTCGTTTTGCCGTTTGGCCTCGGAGATGGAACTGAGGTAGAGGTAGGCGTGATCCTTAGTCATCGTCCTCGTCCTCATCCAGCTCCATGACTGCCTTGACCAGCTTTTCGAAACCGGCCCTGTCGATGCCGAGCTGTTCCAGGCTCTTATCCAGCTCGGCCGCCCACTTGGTCTTGCGGTCATCGGATACCACCAGAACAGCGCCATCCACGCTGACCACACGGAGGTTGTCGTGCAGGATGCCGGCATCCGCAAAGGCCTCAGCAGGGATAGGCAGCATATCCTCGCCACAGCCAGAGCAGCCATCGCACGGGTCCGCATCGCCCTCCTGGTTCTCCCATCCGGCCATCATATCCGCCCACAGGCTGTTGACCAGACGAATCAGCGCCATCATAGCGGCGGCTTTCTCCACCGGCTCCATCTCCTGCTTGAGCAGGACAATGGCGTTTTCCAGGGTATGCATCTCCAGCGTTTCCTCCTGCTCCAGACCACTCAGGGTGAGGGCCGCAGGCTGAATGACAGCCTTGCCGTCGTTGGTGTACTTGATAAAGGTCATCTTCATTCCTCCGTTTTATCAGATTTTGTTTTCGGTTCGTGGATCAGCGTGTAGCGCCCGTCGTCTTCCTCCGCGGCTGACAGATTGAAAATGCTGAGCTGCCAATGCCTTGCGGAGTTATAGAGACGGGGATCGTAGTTGGTGATGACGATCTCCTCGTATTCGCTTCCGGCTTTCTGGGACATACTGTTGGGGCGTGTGGTGTAGAAGATGTAAAACTCCTTGTACAGATCTACGATGAAGGGGCAGTAGTTGTAGGAAACCATCACAAACCCCTGGCACTCCAGAAGCGCATCGTGGAGGCGCTGGTGGCCTTCCTTGGGAAAGCCCACCGCATAGCAGTCCTCCGCATCGTAGTAAGGCGGGTCACAGTAGAAGAATGCGTCTTCCCGGTCATATTGGCGGATGAGGTCGACGCAGTCCTTGTTCTCGATGACCACCTCCGCCAGTCTGCGTGAGCACTCCCAGACCAGATGGAAAAAGCGGCGGATGTCGCAGGATTTTCCGGCGAAGGACTTTGCGCCGCCGCTGAAGCTGTACCGGATAAGCTTGAAATAGTCAGCGGCCCGCCGCACATCTCCGCGAGGCGATCGTTCCAGCATCATCCTTCGGATGGTTTTGGCATCCGGCGGTTCCAGATATCGCTGGGTTAGCTCCATCTCCTCGTCCAGATAGTCATCGGTGAATTCCTCATGTGAGAAAAACTTATACAGCACATTGAAGTCATCACGGGTGTTCAGCGGCAGAAAGCCAAGCTCCAGCAGGAGCGCCATGGTTCTGTTTTTGACACAGCAGAACAGATTGGTCAGGTCGCCGTTGAAATCGTTATAAACCTCCATGCATCCCTGCTGGATCGGGCGGCTCAGTGTTACTGTCCCGCTGCCGCCGAACACATCGATAAACCGGGAATAGCGCGAGGGGGACAGCTTATGAATCAGCCAGAGCAGCTTGCTTTTGCCTCCCACCCAGGGGATGAAACTTTTCAAGCGGTATCACCTCCCTCCAGAGGGAGGGATATCTGCCCGCTGTCGGTGAATTGTTCCAACGCTTTTGTGAGGCCGCGCTCCGCATGGGCGATCTTCTTGATCCTGCTTCGGAGCTGCCGGATCGTCCTCCGCAGCTCCTCCTCGGTGCCGGCGTAATAATAGCCGGCATCAGAGCTGCAAATGGGGATGCCGTCCCCGCGCAGGCTGTTGATCAACCGTCGTAGTTCGGGTCCGCGGATCTGAAAAGCGGCCTCCAGCTCACGGCTTGGGACGACTCTCAGCTCACCGCAGTGATACTCCTTCAGGTGTTTGGCGATAGGGGTGTCCGTCGTCATGAAGACTCCTTTCCGGGACAGTTACCCGGAAAGAGCGCAAAAAAAGAAGGGGCCGTTCGTCCCTTTCGGGTAACGGCCCCTGTAGCTTTCAGGCTATTTGACTCTTTTTATATCATCACCTCCGTTGGGGCAAAGCCTGGTCTGTGTGAGGGCTTCTCACATGGACATGGTCGGCTCCATCTCCGGCTGACTGTACTCATAGACCGGCTCTGTGCCGTTCCAGGATACAAACCCATGTTCGGCGGCGGACAGGCCCATGCGCTTCATTCTCTGATTGGCATAGCCCTCAGCGTCAAAGCAGGAGGCGAGCAGTTCGTCCTGGGGATAGATGCCATCCCGTTTTGCCAGCTCTTTTCCGTAATCGGCAAGATCCATGTCACGGGGCATGAAGTGATAGCAGTGGAGGTTCTGCGCCAGATCTAAGGCGTAATCCAGGCGGTGGCAGTCCTCCAGCTCCATGACTGCCTGCCACTTATCCAGCCATTTGGGTTCTCCCTGTCCCTGCTCGCCCCAGATGTAACCAAAGTCGATGGCATGGTGGACAAGTTCCGACGCGGAGCCATACTGGGAGAGGATGTCCTCCAGCTGCGGGAGGCAGCAGTCCACATCCACAGCAATGCACTCGGTCACGGATTCGACCTCCAGTGCATCCAGCGCCAGGAGAAGTTCATCCGGATGTGCAGGGTCCATGTATTCGCCAGCGTCCGGGAAGCCCACCCACACGCCGCCCATGTTGGTTCGGCTGGCCAGCTTAACTCGGATGCCGTAGTCACCTTTGTCGGGGTTCATCGAAGGGTCGCCGTCCAGAAACGGATCAATCAGAGAGGTGACCTTGATGAAATGTCCATCACAGAAAGTGTTCCCGCCCTTCTGGCGGTATGCTGCGCCCACTTTCTCCGGGTCAAGAAACTCCCGCGCTTGATCGGAGGGGCGTTGAATCTGCTCCATGATAAACTTGCCCAGTTGGACATCGTCCCCGGCGCCGTAGAACAGATCGTAGTGATCCAGCTGATTGGCAATCAGCATCACATCGCAGGCCATCTGCGGGCGCTCGATCTGCATCGCCCCACGGAACAGGAGGTTTTCTTTTACCGTCATGTTTTCAAACCGCCGTTCCAGCCAGTCGTGCTGGGATTTGGTCATTTCAAAGCCGTCCAACAGGTCAAGGAGCTGTCTGGCTTGCGGGCTCGTCATCACATCATCTCCATTCCGGCATTCTCTGCCTGCGTTTCTTCGCTGTGGATCGGTTCGCCATCTCTGCGCTGAACCAGCCCGTAGGGGGTCAGCAGAGCGTTGTGTGCCGCCATGACATCCTGACCATAGTTGTAGAGGACGATGTGCTTCTGCAGAATGGAGCGGGAATGCTCATCCACAATGAAGCGAAGCTCCTCTGTGGCCACCTCCTCGGGGTTTCGCTGATCAGGCTCGAGCAGATAGTCATCCAGATTTTCTGCAATCTGAACAGCGGCAGCAATATCGTGACAATCCGCCGCAAGGATAACTGCCTTGAATTTGGAAAGTTCTCCTTGTGTGCTCAGCTCCTTGAAGCATTTAGCCAACTCGTTCAGTCCATGGATATTGTCGCAGTCCATGTTTTCCAGAAGCGCAGGCATCGCGCTGTCCTCCACCTGAAAAACCATTTCCGACCAAGAGGCGCCTCCGCAAGCCTCCAGTACGGCGTCCAGCCGCTCCTGCGTGGCGGGCAGATCCAGGTACATCATGTTGTCCGGTTGCTCATCGGAGTGGAAGGGATACCTGCCGACCGTCAGGCGGATGCCATATTCCGGCGCTTCGGGAATCAAGGCCAGGCTGTCATATACCTGCTTCAGCTCGGTGTGCTGCGTGACATACCCGCCGCTTGCGAAAACGCCACCTTCTTCAAATCTGGCTTTTCTTCCGAGCATCTCAAAGTCAAGATACTCAAAGATGGAATCCGGAACTTTTTCCAGGGCAGGGATGAAATCGTTCTCCGCATAGAACCTGCCGAGCTGCTCGTCCGATGTGGCGTTGATCACATGGCAGCAGTCTGTGCTGTAGGCCAGGTCGATCATGGTGGCAATGCTCGGTTTCCACGATATAGCCGAAGCACCGGCCATCCTGCGTAATTCCGCCGCCGTTCCGATAGCAGTAGCTTCTCATCGAAGCCAGATCCTTGAGCGGCCCATCAGCCCGAAGCATATCCACGACTTCCTGAAGCTCACCCTTGAATTCCCCAGTGTTGAACTGGTCGTCGTTGTGAGGCCACCAGGTGTGGTAGAATCCTTTTCCGGAAGATCCGAAATCCATCCGCACATGGCCTACCGTGCCCAGCACTGTATCCTCGGCCTCGTCCAATTGGGAATAGAAAAGGCCCGCCTCCTCACGGGAAGCGGGCCGCAACGCAAAGAGATGTTCTGTTTTGATCTGAGTTTGGCGTTTCACAAGGTTCACCTCCTACATTTTATGAACACAAGCAATACCACAACTTTCGTGAAAAGTCTATCCCTCAAAACCGGAGAAATTTATTTCAAGACCCTTTTGATCCTGCATTTCGTAGTACGCCTCTATTTCAGCTGTGGTCGCACAAAGTGCCGGTTTGGCCTCCGTATCCCCAGATTGGATGGGAATGAGCGCCTCTGTAACCTCATACAGCAGTCTTTGGTCTGGACACCGATTAATAAAGAACCCGAATGTATCTAATATGAACCGGTCTAAAAGGTCCGTCAGTACGATTTGTTTCGCACTGGGATGGCTCCCCAAAAAATTGGCGAGATTTTCCGGTGCCCCTTCAATCAGATATTTGGAATTCCCGCTGTTTTCGTATACATAGCCATATACCAACCGCTTGGAATTCAGCAGGATCTCCATGTCCCGCGTTGACAATACTTGTCCAGACACTGGGGACTCCATGGGAACGGGTGGAATGTCCGCTTGGATATCCCGCAGAGTTTCTTTGGCAAGAGAATGATATTTCATCGCTGAGAACAGATCTTCTTGCTGCGTGGAACCCGTGTGGAGCAGATTTGCCTCAAACGCATAGTATGCGGCATAGTCTAATTTTTCGAAGTGCGGCTCCTCACAGGTCTGAACCAGTGCTTCTAAGGTTTGAGGATTCCGCAGGACATTCAAATACACATCTTTTCCGCGTGATACAAGCCAGAGCCGAAAACTTGAGAATCCTTCTTCCTCGCTGTGGATGCCAAGCTCGAGGCTTTTGTCCCAGAGGTCGCTCCGGTAGGCGGCCCGGCCATACTCATTCAAAATTTCCTGCCAGTCCAGAATATCTTCTCTCTCGCGGTGGAGAAGGGCCTCTACGATCCTGCAGAAGTAGGTTTCTTGATCATGATCCTGCATGGATCGGTTTGTCTCATCAATGATTTGCCAGAATTGCTCTTTTTTCATTGCTTCTCCTTCTCTATAGTACGAATGATCAACAAAATGAAGCATGGTTTTCGTCTTTCCTCGATTACCGGATGGCTCAGGTCATGCGCATTTCAAATTCCGGCTCCGGGGACTCCATGATCTGTTCCAAGTGCTGCGGGTCTACGATGACCTCGCTTTCATTCCTGCCTGTGAACAGAGCCAGGATGTGTTCCTTCCGAATCTGCGCTTCATACACCGTTCCCTCCTCACCGAAGCGGTGGGCAAACCAGTCCGCCGTTTTCCGGTCCAGTGTCCAGGACAGCGCCCTGATATTTTTGGCGTTGTAGGGGGTAACGCCCCGATAGACCGTCACCGTATCCTCCAGCGCCTGGTGTGCGGCGCGCTCCTCCTCGTCCATCAGGGACTCCGGAGGGACGGATTGGAACAAGGCCACCAGTTCTCGTTTGCTCACATTGCAGTCCTGATTGGGGCATTCCTCCTGTGTCCAGGCGGTGGATAAGATCTGTCCCAGATCCTTCTCCGAGAGAGCGGAGGCGGCAAATTTGATAAAAGTCAGATAATAGGGCGGGTTGAGCAGTACGAAAATCTGATGGACATTTTCGGCGTTGTCTATCTGCTCCCCAACCTTTCTGCGCCACCTTGTGCAGTCATCCGAATTGTTGATCAGGTCGACCATGGAGAGGCTCCCATCCTCATTCCGAAGCGCGGAGATCCCGGAGTTTGTGAAGGGGTGGCTGACGATCACCGGGGAGAGGGCCGTTTCCTGGATCTGCACATCGAGGAGGGTGTGCGCCACCAGCTTTACGCGGAGCAGATCGGTTTCACGGGGCATCAGGAAAGGCCTCCCATCTCCATCGCCTGGGTTTCCTCAGCGAAGGGGCTGCTGCATCGGCGGATCAGGCCAAACTCGGTTCGCCGGACTCCTTCCTCCGCCATAGTGTCCTCACCCAGCTTCTCGAAATCCATATACCCGTCGATGGTATCAATCAGCTCGTCATCAGCACCGATGCGCCGAAGGACTGCTTGCCCGTATTCGTAGGTGTCCTCCGTGATACGCTCATAGTCGTCCAGATTCATGGCATATCGAAGAGCATCCTGCATGGTTTCCGGCCGCTCCACAGAAAGAACCGACAGGTATTTCATCAGCTCGCCGTCTTCAAGCTGCATCCCCTCGATGGCCCAAGCCAATTCGTTTGCATCTTCCACGCATACTCCCGTGGTGGGAATGTGCTCGTCCATATAGGGAACGGAAAACGACACCTTGGTTACTGCTGCCTCTACAAAACAATCGATTCCCAGTGTTCTTTTTACTCGCTCCAATTCTTCCTTCGTTGCCGGAAGGCAGATACTCACTTGCGCTTGGGAAGAGGAGAGGTCAAGCTGGATCTTCGATTTTTTCTCTCTGACAAGCTCATCATCCTGCTTGCGGAGCACATAGCCGGCATAGGTATAGACACCGCCATGCTCGGCATAGTATTCTGCGCCGATTTTTGCGAAGTCCAGGTAGGGCCAGGCTGCTTCGGGGAATCTGGGATCGCCCTGAATCTGACCGGCAACAGCGACATAACGGCCAAGCGTCACATCTGAATTGACATTGGGAATGAGGATATAGTCCGACACCTGTTCCGCCACACGAATCATATCGTTCAGATCATTGATGCTGTTGCCATCCAAGGCGCCGGCATAGATGTTCCGTTCGCGGGAGTCCATTTTGGCAATGATGCTCGAAAGCTGATTCAGCTGTGCAAGCTGCGTTCTGGAATCAGGGTCGAGTCCGCTGAGGTACGACGGCAGATTGGCGATCACGCTTTTGATTTCGACGATCTCTGTTTTTCCTGCTCTGCTGGCCTCATCAAGCTGGCTGGCCGCTTCTGTCATAGCGTCATGAGATGCGGGCAAATTGAGCGGGACAATGACAGGACTCCCACTTCGTTTCATGAAAAGTTGGATCATGTCATTCCTCCCATCTGAACCCCCTGTTCCCGCTGGCACTGATCCATCGGATCTTCTGCCATCAGTTCCTCCAGATCTACTGTGCCAACATAGGCGATGTAGCCTCGGTCGGTAAACACGCCCGACTGATAGTCCATGTGCTGCAGGCCATACCGCTCGTAGTCATAAAACTCGTCCAGATTGGGGTCATACTCAAAATGGCCGGATCTCTGAATCATGTATTTCCCATATTCCTCGGGGGTATGAGCGCCGGGGGCGAATTCAAACAGATCCATGTTTTCCGCCAGACGGCGGATCTGGCTGGCGTTTTCCGGCTTGGCCATGCTTACTGCCGCTCCCAACTTCTTGCGGTCATGAATCGAAAACTTCTCCACAGCCAGCGCCAGCTCATTGAGTTCGTGGATGTTATCGCACTGGAAGTCCAGTGCTACATCCACTTCCTCTGGAAATGAACTGTCAGCTATAAAGAGGCGCATATCCTTTGGGTCAGCAATGCCGGAACGCTGCATGGCGCGCTCAATTTGTCCTTTTGATGCAGGGAGATAGATCCAGGTCACATTCCTGCTGTTCTCCGGCTCCCACCGGGAGGATATCCCGACAGCAGTCATATCGGCCTCATAGTGGTAGCAGGGCAGGTGTTTTCCATCATAGAGCTGTGAAAGCTGCATGCCGTTGTCATAGACCACGCCATAGCGGGTGACGGTTCCCTCATTGTCCTCAATCAGCAGAATGGCGGTTTCCTCTCCGTCCAACTGCTCCAATTCTTCCATGCTTGCGCAGCCGCCGTGGATGTTCATGTAGTGGTCACGGCCAATCTCCTTTAAATTTGTGAAGTCCGTAATCACTGTTGCCTGCTGACAACAAAAGGTCAGGTTGATGAGATCCTTCATGCTGGCGAGATTCAGCTTTTCAGCCATTGCCTGAAATTGCGAAAACTCGCCCACAGTAAAGCTGTCCAGCCGCTTTGCCAGATAGTCCAACTCATCAAGGTTGACCTTGGTGCATACCAGCCGATTCAGCACAGGCCAGGCACTGTCGAGCGAGTCCAAGCGGCAGTCGGCTTCAGAGGCACCGCCGATCTCCAGTGCCTCCAACAGCGAAACGCAGTGGTCGTACTGATTTCTGGGAATGGGAAGAGGGATCGTCGCAACACCGTATTCCGGGTGGTCGGCGTTGCTCAGAACTGCTTCCATCATCACATTGCATCACCTTACTTTCCTTCAAAATTCAAAATCGCATCTCCGTACTTAGCCAGAAGCAGAGCGCAGACAATCAGGTGGAACGCCTCATCTGTGACCAATTCGGGGGATGTGAGATCGGCAAGAGTGATATTGCGGCTGCCGGTGGAGATGGCTTTGGCCGCCTGATAAACACTGTACAGCTCCGGTTGGATGCCGGCGAGCTGGACAGATTGGAAGTCAAACCCACTGGCATCAAACTTCCAGATCATCCTGCGCCAGATGTCCCCATACGCCGTGAGAAGAAACAGTGCGGCCAGGTTACGGTTCGGCATTCGAAAACAGCGCTCACGCCAGTGCTGCCAGCGCTCACGATGACTATCGCTCAGGAAAAATTCAATGGAGCAGCCATTGAAACTTCTCTCTAACCGGGCCTGAAGCTGCGCTCCAGCTTCAGGGAAGAAGCAATCCCTGACAAACTCGTTGAGGTCAATCGCACCAGCCACGATCCGTTCATCCAGACAGACGCACTGCTCCAAAGGGCAGGGATGATTGCGTCTGAAGTTCATGCAGTATGGGCACTCCATGTCATCTCTGCTATATTGAAAACCGGGATAGTATCGGCCATGGCCTCTGGGCTTGAAATAGGGCGGGGTCATCATCTGCTGTTCCATCTGGCACAGCGGTGTATCCCGCATGAAGTAGCGTGTCATAAGGTCATGCCCATCCCTTTCTGCTTGATTTCGCAATCGTCTTCCCTGATTCCCTCATTCTCCTCCGTATCGCTTTTCTGGCCGGGCATAAGGCAATCGCCCGGATAAAGCTCCATTTCGTACAGCACGCTGTTATCACCGCTTCTGCGGTCAAGAACCTTGATGGTCGTGCCCTCAAATAAATAGTTGGATGCCTTTTCGAAATCAGAGCGGAATCCCTTCCCGTAATTACAGGTCGAATACTGATGAGTCGGCTGATCCTTGACCACGGAATAGTAAGCGTTGGTCTGAACCTCAGTCACCACCCGTACAAGCCCGACCAGGGCAGGGTGCTTACTATGGCTGGTTGCCACCAACTCTGTCCCGGGGCGGATACAGCGTTTCAACTCAGCCAGGTTTTTGATGCGCAGCGGCGCTTTTTGTTCGTTCTTTTGATCCAATCTTCAATCCTCCTGTCTGGTTTGAGGCAATAAAAAAGCGCCGGAGTCTTATTTCTAAAACTCCGGCGCCTGAATATTACATGATCGGTTCCTGGTTGTAGGGTTCCATGGGGTGTTGCTCCTGCTCTCTTATGCGCTCCAGAGCATCGGGAGCTGCAATGGCAATCTGCTCCTGAACGCCCCGTATGCACTTTTCCTGCTCGGCAGTCAAGTCATAACCAGCGTCTAAGGTGTCAGAGCAGCACCGGTAGATTTCGATAAGCTGCTCCTGATTGAAGATTTGCTGTTTGGAAATGAGGCCGGCGCGGATGGCGAAGTCCTGCTTGGCACCTGCATAGTTTTCCTGAAAGTAATTGCCCTGATTGAGACCTGTGCGGTCGAAGCTCCAGTCCCATGTGACGAATTGAACGCCAAGCCGGGTGGGATGGGCAGCCAGCACGGCTCCGTTGAAGTCAGCCAGCAGGCGGTAGTCACCGGTCAGGCTCTGGGCTTGCAGGGGCGGAGCCTGTTCCAGCAGCGTCATGTACTCCCGCACGGTGCAGGCCAGATCGGTGGCTCGCTCACAGGCTCGTTCCCGTTCCGGCGTCGCTACATCCTCCTGCCAGTAGCGAACGCCTCCGTCCGCTGTGATCCGGCAGAGGGGGAGACCATCCCACTCCACAGGAAGCAATTCATCCTGTTCCGGCTGCGGAGTGAATCCCTCACGGTGGAGAGCGGTGCGAAGCTCCTGAAAAAACTGTTCTCGGTTCATTTACTACCTCCTGATATTTAGTGCCCTTTTTGAATTTGTCTGAAAGCAAAAAGGGCGCCAATCTGATGGCCCGTCGTGACCAACAAATTGACGCCTCAAATTTTGTGTATTCTATTGATAGAAAAATAGTGCCCTTTTTGAAAATTGATGCTTCAAAAAGGGCGCTACATGGTTTCTGGTTTTGCCAACCTCCGAGAAGAGGGGGTTCGAATCCCACCAGTTAGGGGGAAACAGCGGTTGGCATCTATGGAATCATCCGTGAATTTTTGAGCTGAAAAAGCCCGGAAACGGTTGGCTTAACAGTGATAAGGAAGTAATTCTTATTTTTACTGTTGGCTGACAGATTCGGGTGTGCAGGGCAACCGTAAGGCTGCAAAAGCTGTCTGTTTCCAACAGAAACAGACAGCTTTTGATTTGCGTTGAAAGCATCTTGCTGTTTTCTCTCGAGCGGGGCGGTCTTCCCACGGACCGCCCCGCGAAGCCGTTACGGCTCGATGATGTTGAAGGGGTTGGCCCCGGTGATCGGGATCTGGTTCATATTCTCCATCATCAGCGTCAGCAGCTCTGCGCTGCCCTCGACCTTGACGGCCTTTGCAACCGTTTCCTGATTGTTGGTCAGGATCGCAAACAGCGCATTCTTCGGGCAGGTAATAGACACGTCCGCATCATCAGACAATGTATCCGCATAGACCAGCAGCACACCATTCTTCACGCGGAGCATGTGCTGTTCGCCCACGTCAGGCAGGATCACGTTCATGGTGAAGTCGCGGTCAGCCAGCGCTTGCTTGTCCATGACAATGGCCATATAGTCAAACAGCATGGGCGCGGAGAGGGCCTTGACCATGTCGCCGGTAGATTTGGTGGAAGCGGTGAAATTGGCGTTTCCATGGCGCAGCTCCTGCGCGGCGGTCAGATATTCGTTGCGCCACGGGCCGGACTCCGCCTGATACCCCAGCTGCTCCAGTGCATCGGCGCACAGAAGCCGCGCATCGGTGTTTGTCGGGTCGGCAAAGACGATGGTGTTTGTGACCTCGGCGACCCACTGATATTCACCCTTGTCAAAATCCGCCTTTGCCATTTGCAGGACCTTGTCAACATCCCCCAGGTACTCCACCCATTTTTTTGCGCTGTCGCTTGGCATGAGGGGGTTCAGGTTGACAGGGTTGCTGTCATACCAGCCCATGAACTTCTGGTAGACCGCCTTGGCGTTGTGGGCGACCGTCCCGTAGTACTGGCGGGTGTACCAGATTTTATTGAGCGCCTCCGGCAGCTCGATCATGTTGGAGATCTCGTCACTGGTGTAGCCCTGATTGATATAGGTCAGCGTCTGGTCGTTGATGAACTTATACACGGCAGCCGTGTTGACCATGTAGTCGTTCACCACGTTGTTTCCCCAGTGCGGCCAGTTGTGGGACTGGAAGGTGACCTCCGCGTCCTTGCCGTAAAGGGAAATGGCCTCGGTGATATAGCTTGCCCATGCCGCGCCGTCGCGCACCTCCGCGCCGCGCAGCGTGTAGAGATTGTGGAGCGTGCCGGTGCAGTTTTCCGCCATCCAAAGCGCCTTGTACTGGGGCAGCCACGTGTTCATTTCGGCGGGCGCTTCCGTACCCGGTGTGAGCTGGAACTCCAGCTCCACACCGTCGATCGTCAGCTTTTCGCCGGACTGCGTAATTTCATAGCTGGGCGTCATGAACGAGACCGTTCCGGTGGACTGTCCCATGCCGATGCCCTGCGCCAGCTTGCCGGTCACGCCGGGGGTCAGAAGGATGCCATACTGATAATTGCTGCGGCGGCCCATACCCTTACCGGCGTAGACATTTTCCTTCACGGAGTGCTCCGTGAAGCCCACAGGCGTGATCACGGGGATCTTGCCGCTGGCGAGCTGTTCTTCAATAGAAAGTGTCTCGTCTGCCTTATCCTCTTTCGCCATCACGCCGGCGATGCCGCCAAAATGGTCGGCGTGGGAATGAGAGATGATGACGGCCTTGACCGGGAATTTACCAAGATTCTTTTCGATCAGCTGCATGGCAGCCTGACTGCACTCCACGCTCATCAGCGTGTCAAAGACGATCCAGCCGGTATCACCCTTGACAACGGTGAGATTTGCCATGTCATAGCCGCGGACCTGATAGATGCCATCCGTCACTTCAAAAAGACCATAGGCATGGTTGTTCTTCGTGTTCTCCCAGAGGCTGGGATTTACGCTGTCAGGCGCTTTTTCATAATCGTCCAGGAACGCATAGGCTTCCTGACTCCAGAGGATCGTCCCATCCTCGTCCTTTAGTTCCAGTGTTTCCGGCGCGTCGATCAGTCCACGGATGGCGAATTCATATTCCTGCTTATCATCGAAGTCAAGTTCATCGTAGACGGCGGCATTTGCCTTTGCCGTAAAGTCTGTGGCGGGCTTGACCTCGGCGGTCAGACCCAGGTCTGCCTTTTCCGCACCCGGCTCTTTGCGCCCATCCTGCGCACAGCCGACGCAGGACAGCAATAGTACCGATGTAAGAAGCATTGCTACAATACGTTTCATAGCCATTCTTTTTCCATCTCCTTATTGTTCGCGGATAACAGGTGGCTGCCAGCTATCCAGTGCTGTCATATCCGGTACATAGATCCGCATGAACAGATGAAATTCCCCGTCGGAAACAGGCAGCCAGTTAGAGGTGTCTTCCGGTGCATCCTTGGACAGGATAATATCCAATGTGCCGTCCGCATTCAGCTTGAAGTCGGAGCGGTCGTTGATGCAGTAGCGGTCGATGGAATTGTCAATGAGGAAATCATCCTCTCCGTAGGCGGTCACGGACCAGAAGCCGCCCTCCAGCGTGGGAGGAAGGGTTTCAAAGTGGAGCGTATACTTCTTTTCTCCGGTCAGCGCTGCGCCGGTCTCATCCACCGCTGTCTTGGGATAGATCGCCACGTCCACGGTGTTGGCGCCAAGCCCCACCAGCGCTACCATCGCGCGGTAGGTATACTCCGTGCCGAAGTTGCCGATGGGCTTGCCGTAATAGATCCACTGACCGAGTTTCTGCGCATACTTCGCGCCGTCGGCGGCAAGCGTGGCGCGAAGCCCCTGAAGCATCTGCGTCCAGCGCTCGGCAGCTCCTTCGCCCAGGAGGGCGGCGTCGAAGGTCTTGCCCGCGCCCACGTTGATGGCGGAGAGTTTCTTCAGCAGTTCCTCATCCGCATCGGCGGGCGGGTTGACCTGCATCAGAGCGTTCGCCGTATTGAAAAACTCTGCTGGTGTCATGGAAAGCACCTTGCTCACGGGAACAAAGTCATTTTCCTCTTTATATGTTCCCTGCGGTGCGGCATACTCGCCTCCCTGTACATAAGCCGAAAGCGGCAGGAGCTGCATCTGTTCCTGAATGGCACAGACATTGGGCAGATCCTCGTTCCCGGACAGCACCGTGCGGGTGATCGACCACACCGTTGCGGTGGGCACGTCCACGCGCGTCACACCGCCAGGCAGCTCGCCCTCCCAGCCGGGAAGCGCGATGGCATAAGCGCCCGCTTTGTCCAGCACGGCGGCAGTGTTCGTCCAGGCATCCAGCAACTGTATGTTGCAGAAGCGATCCGTTTCCGGCAGAACGAAGATCATAGGCTCTTCACTGATGTCAAGCCACGCCTGAGAGTAGACGGTATCGACGTTCGGCGTCACAACGGTGCGGAAAGAGGCGTCCGCCAGCTTTTGTGCATGGTTGAACTGATTGATGGGCGCACGGCCAGTCATGGTTCCGTCCGTATTGGTCGATAATGTTTTGGTTGCGTCGGTCAGCACCAGTGGGAACGCATAGATGTATGCCTCGCTGACCGTTTCCCACACGGTTTCAGTATCCGGTGTATCCGGCTGCGTTTTTTTGGCAGAGCAGGCGGAAAGAAGCCCGCAGGAAAGCAGCGTAAGCAGCGATAGTAGAATTGCAAATATCTTTTTCATGTTGTCCTCCTATGATTCTTTTCTGCTTTGGTCATCTCCACGGAACGGTTTGTGCGCATGGATTGACTATGAAGTCGTTTGTGATTTTCTCTTTATGGTAAACTATCGATCATTCCGCCCCTTTCTTTCTGCAAGCCTTGAAAGCTCTTTTTTGACCGCTTCGATCTGTGGGTCAAACAGCGCTCGCTCGGCAAAGATCATATAATTGTTGATGGCAAGGATCGACAGATGAACGAACGGCGCAACCTCTTTGTCGGTGCAGCCGAGGATCTCCGCAATCCTGCCCGTGTAATAAGGGTATCTTGCCGCAAGCCGCACAAGGGAAGGCTTTACCTTTTCTCCGTATTCGCGCGACACACATACGCTGACCAGAAAGCGCATGGTAGGCGACATTTTATCCGCCAGATCACCGAGATGATCCATCATGCTTTTGATGTCACTAATATCTTCAAACACGATGGCAAACGCACCTTTTTCAATTCGATTGATCGCTTCCTCTGCGCAGGCAAGAACGATTTCCTCTTTGGTGGAGAAGTAATAGTAGATGCCGCCGTTTTGCAGCTTTGCCGCCTTGCAGAGGTCCTTTGTCGTGGCAACGGTCAGCCCCTTTTCGACAAAGCAGTCAAGGCAGACGCCTACAAGCTCCTGTCTCTTTTCGGCTTTCTTTTCTTCCCTCAAAACACAATCCCCCCATTTCTGTGCATTATCCAGTGTTTCTTATAATAAGATATCAGACTTCGCAAAATAAATCAAGCGATTGCTTGAATAATAATTATAAATTTTTAGGATCACAATGCTTGGTCAAACATCACAACAGTCTCTTTCAGCAGCCGCACCTCCAGCAAGCTCTGGATGTGCCGAATCACCGTCCTTGCAAAGACATTGGACTTTATCGTGTCCCACTCCGCCAGCCGGACGATCTCCGCTGTGCCGGTTGCAAAGTCAAATCTGATCTCTCCCCATTCGCCGTCGTTGTCTACCTGATATAGGTAGACAGCAGCGGCTATTTTTTGTTCCTTTTGCGGCACTCGGTCTGCTTCAGCGTCACGGTATGGACAAGCCCGCTTTCCAGCAGCTTCAGGCGCAGCTTGTCAAGCGTCCGCCGGTAGAATCGCTCCGCGCCACTGGCGGTTGTACCCTCGAAATCCACCGCCAAGTCCTCAAAGGTAGACTGCGTGTACAAAGGGCTGACGCGCCCACAGGTCATGCAGAGGCTTTCGCCGCCGACAGTTGCTCTGATCTGCTGGTTTTCCTTCTTGACATGAACAATGCTCCCTTCGTGATTGACAGTGTATTTATTTCACTGTCTCTCATAAAGGGAGCATATCAATCAGAAACGGGGGTGATTTTGTAGTTTCTTGATAGCCTTCCTTGAGATGTGTTTGTCAAACGAAAATGTGAGCAAAAGGGCCCCAAAAAAGTGAGCACCTTCAGCACCAGATTTCATGTCGTGAGCAATGTTTTTCCCAAGTACCAAATGCTCACCTTTTGAGTACCCGGAAAGATGAGGGCCTTTTGCAAGAGTGAGTGCCCTGGGGGCCTAATGCTCACATCGGTCCCCCGGAGGCCAAACGCTCGCATCGGTGCCAATAGGGGCCAAGTGCTCACATCGGTGCCCAAAGCCCTTTTGCACTAATTTTGAGTACCCTAAGTGTATGCCCTCTGGCGGTTTAGGGACTGGGTAAGCCGGTAGCTTTCCCCAGAGAAAATCACAATATGGCTGTGGTGGATAAGCCGGTCAACGAGCGCCGCAGTCAGGCGGTTGTCCCCAAAGACAGTGTTCCACTGAGAGAACTCCAGGTTTGAAGTAATAATCAGGCTCTTGCGCTCGTAGCAATCGGAAATCACTTGGAACAGCAGTTCAGCGGCGTCCTTGTGCAGAGGGACGAAACCAATCTCGTCAATCACAACAAGCTCTACCTTTTTCAGCGTACCCAGGTAATTGTTCAAGGTTCCCTTGGTGTTCTTTTCCAGCAGTATGTTTGCCAACTCAGCCGCAGTAAAGAAACGGACACGCCGCCCCTCCTGGCAGGCTTTCAAAGCAATAGCCGTAGCCAGATGGGTCTTTCCCGTCCCAACGCTCCCCATAAAAATCAGGTTCTCTTTTGGGGCAAGGAACTGGAGGTCGGTCATGTATTCCTGTGGCAAGCCGCCAGGAAGTTCAATGGCGGAGTTCCACACAAAATCATCCAGTGTCTTCATCACCCGGAAACCAGCCGTCTTTACCATGCGGTTAATCCGGTTGGTTTCTCGTTCCTGCAATTCCAGTGTCAAGAGATCGGTCACATACTGCTCGGTATTTTCGTAGGGGACGCTCCGCCAGCCTTTCGCCATGCCGCCCAGCTTCACTTGCCGCATGAGCTGTTCAATCTGTTCAGCCATGAGCCTCACCTCCCATCAGGCCATCATAGGCTGAGAGGTTTGGATTGTAGTTCAGCAATGGGGCTCCGGAGAGTTTAAGCGGATCTGGGCGGTACTCCTTCTTGGCAATCATGTAATAACACTGCCGCAGGCTGTCCACATCGGCCCGGCCATTGGCGGCTGCCATTTCCAGAGCATCATCACAGAACTCAGAGTTTCCGTCAGCAACGATTTCGCTGAGAAGTTGCAGGGCGCTCTTCCGCTCTTTTCCCTTGGTGGAAGCAAGATAATCCTGCCACCGTTGCGGCATTTGGTGGAAGAAACGGGTATGCTCAATCGCTCCTGGCTTTTTGCAGAGGGTGGACACATACTGCGTCCAGTCGTAGACCTCATCATTGGTCTTGTAGCTTCTGGGAAAGCGTCCAACCGGTCTGTGGTCGTGGTAAAACTCTACATGGTCATAGAAGATTTTGGCCTGTACTTTTTCGCCGGCCAGCATGGGAGATAGCCCGTATTTATTCGTCTCAATCGTTGCAAAGCCTGTTTTACTCACGGTAAGCGTCGTGTAGCGGAACACAGAGAAGGGATACTGCGGCAGCTCTAAAAGTGCCGCCTTGTCCTCTTCCCAAAGTTCCCGGATGGGAACCTTGTGCTTGTAGTGGAGCCGGTCAGCGTCCTTTTCGCACCACTCCAAGAGCTGTTCATTAAATTCCTCAAACGAGGTAATGACTGGGACCGGGACAAACGCATTGCGGCGGCTGTAACCAACCTTGTTCTCTACATTGCCTTTTTCGTTGCCGGAAGCCGGATTGCAAAAATCAGCTTGGAAACGGTAGTGGAGCATAAAGCGGGTAAAGCCGTCCGTAAGGACACGCTCACCATCTTTTAGTACCTGAGCAACCGCCGTGGTCATGTTGTCAAACCGCAGCCTGGGAGGGACGCCGCCAATGTGCTCAAAAATCCGCTTCATGCCTTCCAGCAGGCACTCTTGGTTTTGAGACGGGAACGCTTGCGTTACTCCGTTGTTAGAGCCGGGGAATGAGATCGTCAGCGCATAGAACGGAAAGCGTTCTCCGGTAGCGGCCCATTCGCCTTCCGCAAGGCCAAAGTCCACCTGTCCCCAGCCTTTGGGGTGCTCCAGAGGGAGATAACCGGCACTCAGAGTTTTCATGACATATTTTTTCTTGCGGACATACTTCTTCACGGTGGAATAGCAGCCAGTAAACCCATGCTCATCACACAGGCGGTGGTAAATCCGCATTACTGTATGGCGCTGTTTCCTGGGGGCCTTTCGGTCCTCCTCCAGCCATTTATCAATGATGGGGATGAAGTCTTGCAGCACCGGATAGCTCTGTGGCTCAATATCCGGCAGATTGTCCTCGCTCCAGTTTTCCTGGTAGGCGTACTTGCGGACAGTCTCAAAGCTGTGGCCGGTTATGCGGCATATTTCCCACAAACTTGCCTCTTCATTTTCGTAGAGGTCTTTGATATACTTGATTTGAGCCATTCGTAACACCTTTCTGCTACCCCCTTATGGTTATCCCACCTAAAGGGTAGCGTTTATTTCAGGTGCTGACAATGGCTCTTTTTATTTGCCATTGGGGTGCTCACTTTTTGAGTACCATTTGCTACATTTTCATTTTACCGAAAACACTTCCTTGAGACTTACTTTGCAAGCACAACGGAAATGATGATCTTCTTTTCCTCCTCGCTCAGATCAAGCGCACCGCCGTCTGCGATGCTCACACGCAGTTCATACAGTGTGCCGTCGGCCAGGGTATCCACGCCAGTCCCGGCTTCATCCGTGATCGTCCACAGCTCCTTGCCGACCTCCGCCAGCTTTCCATCTGCACCGTAGGCATAGAACTTCAGCTCAGCGGCGCTTCCGGAAAGATTGTTCATCCGGAATGAGACCGTCGTGTTAGGATGAACATTTACGACCGTCACAGTATTGCGCCAGCTGGCGACCGTGCCGTCACCGCCGTCCTGCTCAAACTGTTCCTGTGTCAGTACGTTCCGCGCGGCCTTATCGAGATCGACCTTGCGGTAGGGCATTTCGGGAAGATACACAAAGCGGTCCTGCAAGCACAGCAGCTCCAGATAGCCCGTCGGGCAGTAGAGCGCGTTGCCGCTGTTTCCGGCATACATACCGATAGCCATGTTATTGTAGCCATATTTGTTGGAGACGTCCATGGTGAATACCGTCTCGCCGGTGGCAAAGTCCAGAATGATGTACTGCCACATGCCGCTTTCCAGATCCTGCACATAGCCGTAGATATAGCCCGTCGCGGTGGAGAGCTTGAGAATCGATGTATCGCTCAGGTCATTTCGAGACCAGATGCTCTTCATCTCATAGCCGGAATCGGTTTTCACGGTGTCCACGCGCTCGACGCCGGGCGCGATCATGCAGTTGCCCTTTGTCAGCCAGTTTGTGTCATAGATGTTGGCATACCGGGCGTGTTTTGCAGGGGTATTTTGTGATCAGCATCGCACTTTTGTTTTTGATGCTTTTCTTCAACGCAATCTTCCTTCTGATGGCGATCAGCATCAACCGGAATGTGAGATTGCAGCAGGAGAACCAGCTGCTTTCCATGCAGCAGCAGCGCTACGAAAGCCTGAAAGCTGCCATTGAGGAAGCACGGCAGGCGCGGCACGATCTGCGCCACCAGCTATGTCAGCTCGCCGCCCTTGCAGAAGAAGGGAATCTTGAAAAGATCAAAGCCTATCTTTCCGGCGCAGTTTCCAGAATCCCGAGTCTGGAGCTGCATTTCTGTGAAAACCGGGCGGCAGACGGCGTGGTCGGGCATTACTGCGCACTTGCGAAGCGGGAGCAGATCCCATTTTCCGTGCAGCTCGATCTGCCGGAATGTCTTCCTGTAGACGAAATCAATCTGTGTCTGGTTCTCTCTAATCTGCTGGAAAATGCGCTGGAAGCCAGCCTGCGCACCGCGCCTGCCAGACGCAGAATCGAGCTGACCGCCTATCTGCATGGCAACACTCTGGCACTGATTCAGGTTGAAAACACATATGATGGAGTTATCCGGGAAAAAGACGGGGTATTTCTGTCCTCCAAGCGAAAAGGAGAAGGTGTTGGTATCCAGTCCGTCCGCCATATCGCAGAAAAATCCGGTGGAGTAAGTACAGTCACCTATCAGGACGGCCTGTTCTGCGCAAAGGTCATGCTCTGCGGGTAATTATGCCCTGCCTTTCCAAAACGGCACGGTCACAGATTTCAGCAGTCCCGCTTCCGGAAATCCCTGTATGTACCGGATCGCCGTTTTTTCAAAGACGTTAGATTTCACTGTGTCCCAATCTGCCAGTTTTACTATCTCGGCTGTGCCGTTCTCAAAGTCAAACCGCAGCTCGCCCCACTCGCCATCGTTGTCTACCAGATATTCGTAGACAGCGGCGGTGATCGTTTCACCTGTTTTCCGACACTCCGTCTGCCGCAAAGAGATCGTGTGTGAGGAATTGCCATTCGATTCTTTTGCCGCCTTCGTCAGAGGGAGTGGTCTTTCCGGAACGCCCATCTCAAACGGCACGACCACGGATTTCAGCAGCCTCGCTTCCGGTAAGCACTGAACAAACCGGATCGCCGTATTTGCAAAGATGTTAGATTTTACCGTATCCCAATCCGCCAGCCTGACGATCTCCGCTGTGCCGTTTTCAAAATCGAACCGAATTTCGCCCCATTCGCCGTCGTTGTCCGCCTGATATTGGTAGACAGCGGCGGCTATTCTTTTGTTCTTTTTTCGCATATCGGTTTGTTTCAGTGTCACGGTATGGATCACACCGCTTTCCAGCAGCTTCAGCCGTAGCTTGTCTAATGTGCGCCGATAGAATCGCTCCGCACCGCTGGCTGTCGTTCCTTCAAAATCCACCGCTAAATCTTCAAAGGTGGACTGCGTGGACAAGGGGCTGACGCGCCCGCAGGTCATGCAGATGGCGTTCCGCTTTTCCAGATACCATTGCTCTTTGTAGGAAAGCTGCTCAAACGCTGCCGTGACCGCCTTTGCCTGTATTCCGTTCCATAGGATTTCGGCGTAGTTCCAGCTATCGTCGCGCGTCACATCCTCGCCGGTTTCTTCGCCGTCCTCGTCCTGCTCCGTGCGGTAGAGGGAAACAATGCTGCGGTTGCGCTGGGCAATGGTCAGCAGCTCATCTGCGGATACGCTATCGTCCTTGTACCCGCTTTGAGCGGCAAACTCGGAAACGACCTCTGCGCGACTCTTGCCTGAACCGTTGTAGATTGCGCCGATCTGGCGTACACGCCGGTACTCTGCAAGACTGGCAAAGGAACCGGCTTCTCCCATCATACGGCAGAACAGCAGCCCGTCCTGAATATAATGTTTCGCGTATTTCAGGAATTCTGTTTCCTGCGCCGGGTCGAACCTCGGCAGGCAAAACAGCAGCATTTGCAAGATTTCCAGCTTGTAGTCCAGAAACCGCGCCGGGTCATAGCGGTCATATCCGTTGCGGGTAAGGAAACGATAGATCACCCCATTCAACCGCTTTTCAAAGTGGTGCAGGAAGAAGGAAAAATACGATAAATCTCGTTTCCGGACAGCTTCGCATATGTAGTCGTTCAGCTCCATTTGCGGCGGTTCCGGGTCAAGCTGAAAGACGCTCTGGACTTCGCGCATGGTCAGATCGTCGGCGTTATAGAACGGCACTTTTCCCGCATAGCCGTTCAAATCCCATGTCCAGCCTGCAAGCTGCGCCATCTGCTTGTCACGATTATCCTTCATATCCGCACCTCCTTCCGCTGTGGATTTTGATTACTGCTTCCTATTCGTTTTCGCTTCTGCCAACAAAGCTGCCTGCTCCATCTCGGCGGCATAGCTGCCCTGCGCATAGTCATTGTCTTGCAGCGCCTTTTCCAGCTTGCTTTTTGCAAGTGCTTTCATCACAGCGGCGGTCTGCTCGTCCAGTGTGCCGCGCCCAAGATATTGTGTGATCGTATTGAACCGCTTTGTGTAGATTTTTCGGATGGGATGGTCGGCGGCAAGCTCACGCTGCTCTCGGCCACGAAGATTCCCAACCTGACGGCAAGTGCGCCCGCGTTTGTCTCCGGGAGCCAGACCGTCACAGTACTTGGCATATCTTGCGTCAGTGGTCAGGAACCATTTTCCGCAGACGGCGCATTTCCTCGGCGCGTGTCCAACGCATAGACCCTCGTACAGATCAGAGCGGAACATAGACACAAAAGACATATAGTGCATCCGGCGCATGAGCTGCGGCGCGTCTTGAGCGGAGCGGACGGAAGATACATATTGAATTGTTGTGTTGGAAAATGCCTGCCATGACTTGTCATCCAGCGACAGCTTCGGCTGTCCGGAGAATATCCTGCCAAATACCTGCGCATAGCCGTCCGGAGTCCGCTTCCCCTTATGCAGCTCGTCTGCAAACGCCGTCATACCGCTTTTGTAGTTGCGAATGGTGGCAGGGAGCTCCTCCGCAAGGGTGATGATCTTCGTTATGCCAACGCCCTGCCTGAACTGTTCGTTGAAGGTGGCCAGCAGCCCAACCACGGCGGCAGCCTGCACATAGGCAAGGGTATTCTGAATCCCTTCCTCCGAGAAGATATGCTCCACACGCCCGTTGTAATAAGCAGCGTCGGCACGGGAAAACGGCAGTGTATCCTTCGCAAGCTGTATCATATGCAGAACACTGCCCTTGGCAGGACGAAGCAACTCGGCAGTCAGATTGTTCTCTTTGATTGCCGCGACGATCTTCTGCAAGGGAATACTTGCCTGTGCCAGCTTTTCCCTCAGCGTATCCGGGATGTTCAGAGCTTCACAGCCAATGGTGCCGCCGGGTACGGTTTTGCCCTCGTAGGTCACGCTGTCCTGCCAGTAGTCCAGCGTCAGCAGATTGTGGTCAATGATTGGTGTAGCCATGCGCTTCCTCCTGTCACGTTTTTTTAATTATACCATGCAAATATGAACATGAAAAGACCTGTCATGTTTTTTAAAACGAACTTGTCATGCCATCCGCCTGTTTTTTACGAATCCGAACATAAAACAGACAGAGAGGTGCGAAAGCCGCCGCTCAAATCCATTTTACGGAGGATAACGCATGAATTGCTTTCAGAACGTCAAATATGGCGTAAGCTGCCGGGAGGCGGCGGAGCGGTACGGCGTGGAGGTCAACCATTACGGCATGGCTCTTTGCCCGTTCCACAATGACCGGCATCCCAGCCTGTATGTGGCGGACGACCACTACCATTGCTTTGGCTGCGGGGAACATGGAGATGTGATTGACTTTGCCGCAAAGCTGTTCGGCTTGCCGCTCTATGAGGCGGCGCAGCAGTTGGCCGCAGACTTTCACCTCACACCGGAGAAGCCGCCCAGCGCAGCGGCGCTCCACGCAAAGCGCATCCGAACAGAAGCACAGCAGCTCATAGAAAACGAGCGGCTGTGCTTTTCTGTTTTGTCCGATTACGCCCGCGTCCTGCGGAGCTGGAAGGTACAGTATGCGCCGCAATCTCCCAACGAGCCTGTTCACGCACGGTTCGTAGAAGCCTGTCACAAGCTCGACGAAACGGAATACAATCTGGAAATTCTGTGTGCCGGTGATTCCCATGAACGCGCCGAAGTGGTCAATTATCTGCTTGCAGACGGCCGGTTGGACAAGCTCAAAGAAATCATCAATGGGAGGGATGAAGCGTGAACAAGAAGTATGCCGGGCTGGATTTTCCAGCGTGGTTCGATGGCAAGGATGTCAACGAGGCGGCTTTTTGCCGGGAGTTTCTATCAAAGAACAAGCTCATCTATGCGGACAACGCATTTTTCACACCGGACGGGCGGCTGACAGACCCGCTGCTGCTGAAAGAAAAAATCTACGCCGAGCTGGAGTGCTGCGCCGCAAAGAACATTCCACGCACCATTTCCAACATCGTGGAGATCATGAAGCTGGCGGCTCACACGGAGAGCTTTCCACCAAAGCAAGATGAAATTCATGTGCAGAACGGGACGCTCCGCATCGATGGCAGCTTTCTTGCGGGGCGGGCTGAGATCGTGCGCAGCCGGTTTCCTATTGCCTACAATCCGCAGGCGGGAAAGCCGGTTGTCTGGCTGCGGTTTCTTTCCGATCTGCTCTACCCGGAGGACATTCCAACCTTTCAGGAGTATATCGGCTATTGCCTCGTTCCCAGCACCAAAGGGCAGCGCATGATGATCCTCAAGGGCGAGGGCGGCGAGGGAAAATCGCAGATCGGCCCTGTGCTGGCGCGTCTGTTTGGCTGCAATATGAAAGACGGCAGCATTGCAAAAATATCCGACAACCGGTTTGCCCGCGCCGATCTGGAACACATTCATCTTCTTGTGGATGATGATATGAAAATGGATGCGCTGAAGCAGACCAACTATGTCAAATCCATTGTTACCGCACAGGGCAAGATGGATTTGGAACGCAAAAGCGTCCAGAGCTATCAGGGGTGGATGTACGCCCGCCTGCTGGCGTTCTCCAACGGCGATTTGCAATCCCTCTACGACCGCAGCAACGGTTTTTATCGCCGCCAACTGATCCTGACCACAAAAGAGAAGCCTGCTGATCGTGTGGATGATCCTGACATTGCCGAGAAGATGAAACTTGAGATCGAGGGCATTTTTCTCTGGGCATTTGAGGGCTTGCAGCGGCTGGCGGCAAACAACTTCCGTTTCACAGAAAGTCCCCGGACGCTGAACAACCGGGAGTATGTCAAGCGCGACGCGAACAACGCCATCGACTTTATGGAGTCCAACGGCTATATACGGCTGAAAGCGGATATGTCCGTCACCTCCAAGGAGTTGTATGCCATTTATGGAATCTGGTGCGATGAAAATGGGCTGACGCCCATCCGACAGCGCTCGTTCAGTGATTTTTTGATGCGGAATCTAAAAACGTACAATCTGGAGCATACGAACACCGTCACGAATGCCACCGGGCGCAGAGTGTGGGGGTATCTGGGCATCGAGCCGCTGATCAATCCCCGTATATCTGAGAATTGGGGCAAAGCGCTATGTACGTATGTACCGGAAAGCTGACGCGCACCCAATCGCGAACAAATCCGTCCATGCCGTGAAATGCTGCCTGCCCTGCGCCGCCGGTACGTATGTACACAGCAAAATACCGTAATTCTCCTATGTACAGCGTGCCGACGGGCTGCCAAAACAGGCGCTTTTCAATCAATGCTTGTGAAATTCATGAAAATTTTCGCCGCAGGTCGAACGCGCTGCACCATCCGGTGATTTACCGAAACGTGAAGCCGATGCACCGGACTGCGGCATATCCTGCCGTTCCGCATGACCTCACGCAGAATGATGAAGCCGATAGGGTGCTACTGCGTACAGGGCATCATAGGCAGAAATCTGAGTGGATTTGCGGCATGGCAGATTTTTCATCTCCCCGCACGCCAGTATCACCGAGAAGAAAACCGATTACACGAAAATATGGAGGTAAAAAGTTGATGAAATCCAATCTGAGAAATGAGATCAAGTCGTACATCGTCCGTCAGGGAATGACCATGCAGGAGGTCGTTGACCTGCTGCGGGACGAACACGGCTGGTCTGACAGTGTCTCCAACCTGTCCAATAAGCTCCAGCGGGAATCCCTGCGCTATGTCGAAGCCGTCCAGCTTGCCGACGCGCTGGGTTACGAGATCGTCTGGCAGCGAAAGAAAAGCTGACGATCCGAGAATATCCCGAAAGTCCCACCGGGACTAAGGGCGCACTTCTATACTCTCCTGACGGGAGTATGTGCGCTCTGCGAGGCGAACAGCCTGGACAGTTGATTGTCCGGGCTGTTTTGCGTCGCGTTGCTCCGTACAAGTGGCTGCACCCCTTGCGACGCTTGCGCGTCTATCCCTGCTCACTTTGCAGCGGGAACAATCTGCTGACGCAGACAATTTCCGCCGCAAAGTCCGAACTATCATTTCACCATTTTTTGAAGGAGGTCACACAATGTCAAAACAGAAAAACCTTGCCGAGCTGAACGCAGAGAAAAAAGAAATTGAGCAGCAGCTTGCGCAGGAACAGCACAAGAAGCAGCGTCTGGAAAACCGTGCCGCCTATTATGAGCGTGGCGACCGAACCAAACGCGCACACAACCTGATTGTCCGCAGTGCGGATATGGAAAGCATTGCCCCGCTGACGAAGCTGTTGACACGCGCTGAGTTTTACACCTTTGCCGAAAAGGTTTTTGACCTGCCGGAGGTCAAGGGCTTGCTCATGGAAGCGGTCAACGAACACAACCGGGTAGAGCTGGAAACGAGGTGTTGAGTATCGCACTATATCATTTTCATGTGACGCAGATCAAACGCAGCGCGGGACAATCCGCTATTGCCTCTGCTGCCTATCGTGCCGGGGAAAAATTGCACAGCGAGTATTACGGTGAGGTCAGCGACTACACCCGCAAGGGCGGCGTGATCTGCTCCGAAATCCTTTTGCCCATCCCATGCACCACCGGAGTATGCAGACCGAGAAACGCTCTGGAACGCCGTGGAGAAAGCCGAGCGTGGAAAGAAAGCCCAGCTCGCATACAGCTTTGATATTGCCTTGCAGAACGAGTTTTCCATGCAGGAGAACGTCGCTCTGGCAAGGCAATTTTTGTTGGACAATTTTGTGAGCCGGGGTATGGTGGTAGACTTCGCCGTGCATCAGCCGGACCGCGAGGACGGCGGCATTTCCAATCCGCATTTTCACGTCATGTGTCCGATTCGCCCCATTGAGCCAGACGGCAGGTGGGGCAACAAACAGCGGCGGGAATATCTGCTGGACGAGCATGGAGAGCGCATTTTAGACGAAGCGGGCAACTATGTATTCAACGCTGTCCCCACCACCGACTGGGGCAGCCCCGACACCTTGGAGTATTGGCGGCAAGCATGGGCTGATCTGTGCAACGCGAAGTTTGCGGAGAAAGATTTGGATTGCCGGATTGACCACCGCAGCTATACTCGTCAAGGCATTGAACAGATCCCTACCGTCCACGAGGGACCGTCTGTCCGAGCAATGGAAGCGAAGGGCATCCGCACCGATAAGGGCGACTTCAACCGCTGGGTTCGCAAAACCAACGCCATGCTGCGGGAAGCAAAGAATAAAATTGCCTCTTTGCTGGAATGGCTGAAAGCGGTCAAGGAAGAACTCTCCAAGCCGCAGCCGCCCATGCTGAACGATCTGCTGATGACCTATTACAATAACCGCAACAAGGGCGCATACAGCACAAAGGCCAAGACAGCCAACTTACAGCGGTATGCGGATGCGTTCCGCTTTTTGCAGGAGAAGCAGCTTTTTACCACCGATGATCTGGATGCCGCGCTGCATTCCATGAAGAACAGCATCAGCGCAATGAAAGCGTCTGCCGGGGAAAAGCAATCCCGCATCAAGGAACTGGACGAGCTGCTGCGTATGGCACAGTATTATGTCGATGGAAAACCGGTTGCGGATAAGCTGGGAAGTATCCGTTTTGAAAAATCCAGACAGAAATACAAGTCGGAGCATGACGATACGCTGCGGACGTTCTACATGGCGGAGCGCAAGCTGAAACCGTATTTCAAGGATGGCAAGATACCCATCACCGCATGGCGCAGAGAGCGTGAGCGGTTGGAGCAGGAGTACAAGGACATTCAGACAGAGCTTTCGCCGCTTTACGCCGATGTTAAAAAGCTCTGGGCCATTCACTACAACATTTATGAAGTACAGCATGAGCAGGAGCGGCAGCAGACACAACTGCGCAGCCGCAAAAACGAAATAGAATTATGAGAAAGGAATTGTATATGGAGAAAATCATCAACATCGAAAAAATCAACCGTGCTGTTATGACCGGTACGCCAGAAGAAGTGATTGAGCTTTGCAGGTTCATCCACATTGAAAGCTGTTTTGATTATGTCTGTGACCCGCCCGCTGATTTTCTGGAACAGTGCGAAAAAAACTGGTCTGGGCGCAGCAGCCTCTGCGGGACAGTCGAGCGCAAGATCGGCAACACATGGTACACCGTCGAAACCCTCTGTGACGGAAATGAGCCGCTTACCCAAAAGGTAAAACGGCTCATTTTTTCTGACCGGGAGGTGGCTTGTTAATGACAGCGACACAAAACTATGGTAATATAAAAATAAGCACACCGATTCTGTCGGCTGACCCGAACGTGAAGGAGGACGTTATGACGGATCAGCAAAAAATTACGATACTCTACTGCCGCCTCAGCAATGAGGATAAATTGGAAGGCGAGTCGAATTCGATACAGAATCAACGCGAGCTTTTAACCAAATACGCACAGGATCATGGCTACACAAACCTGAAAATTCTGGTGGACGACGGCTACACCGGCACGAACTTTCAGCGCCCCGGCGTACAGGAGGGCTTTGAACTGGTAAAGCAGGGATTGGTGGGCTGCTGGCTTTGCAAAGACCTATCCCGCTTTGGTCGTGATTATCTGACCGTAGGCCAATACACCGACATCATCTTCCCCAGCTACGATGTGCGGTTCATTGCCGTCAACGACGGCGTGGACAGCCAGCGCGGGGACGGAGAGGGCTTTGCTGCGGTTCGCAACCTGTTCAACGAGTGGTATCCGCGCGATACCTCCAAGAAAGTCCGTATCAGTCTGCATCAGCGCGGCACCAGCGGCAAGCACCTCGGTAAGCCGCCCTACGGCTACCGCTGCGATCCGAACGACAAGGACAAGTGGATTCTGGACGAGGAGGCCGCGCTGGTTGTCAAGCGCATCTTTGACCTCTGCATCGACGGCAAAGGCCCGGAACAGATTTCCCGGATTCTTGAACGGGATCAGGTTCTCACAACCAAGGCTCTGTATGCCAGCCGTAAGGGAAAGCCGCTGCCCAAGAATCCGTATGGATGGAAGGATCAATCCATCGTCGGGATTCTGGAACGGCAGGAATACACCGGCTGCACCTGCAACTTCAAGACCTACTCCAAGTCCTACAAGCTGAAAAAGCGGATTCCCAACAATCCGGAGGATATGTTCATCGTACCAGATACACAGGAGGCGATCGTGTCTCAGGCACAATGGGACAGAGTGCAGGAGCTGCGCAAAAACAAGCGCCGCCCCGCGAAAGCGGAACGGCAGGGACTGTTCTCCGGGCTGCTGTATTGCGCGGACTGCGGCGGCAAGCTCCACTTTGCTACCTGCAAGAGCTTTGAGGGCAAACAGGATCACTACGTCTGCTCCAAATATAAAAGCGGACGCGGCGATTGCTCGGCGCATTATATCCGTGAGGATGTGCTGCGGGAGCTGGTGCTGGAACGGATTCAGGCGGTCAACGAGTATATCCGCGACGACGTGGAGGGCTTTCAGGAGGAATGGCTGCATTACCGCCGCGCCGATCAGGAACGGGACATCCGGGAAGATCAGAAGCGCGTGGAGCAGGCAAGAAAACGCCTTGCCAATCTTGATGTGGTCATGTCCCGGCTCTATGAGGACTATGCGCTCGGTGAGATCAGCAAAGAAAAGTATAAGAAAATGACGGCTGATTATGAAGCGGAGCAGGAACGGTTAAAGCTCGAAATTGAAACAACGGAAGAATGGGTTGAACAGCGGCAGGCGATGGGCGACGATCTGGACGCTTTCATTGCGCTGACGAAAAAGTATGTGGATGTCACAGAGCTGACGCAGACGATTGTCAACGAGTATATCAAGAAGATCATCATCCACGCACCAGACAAGTCTGACGGTAAGCGCAGACAGAAGGTGGAGATCATCTTCAACTTCGTAGACGAGGTGGAAATCCCCGTACTGGCAGAACCCATGATCGCAGAATCTACCATTGGACGCAGAAAAACGGCGTGACCTTCACGGCCACACCGTTCTCTGCCCGAACCGCAAGACTTATAGTTCCTTACGACTGTTAAGCCTTGATGCCACTGGCTTTTCGCCAGTGGCATCTATACCGTTTTGATTTTATGGTGGAGCCGAGGGGAGTTGAACCCCTGTCCGAAAGCACATTCACCGTGACTTCTCCGGGCGCAGTTTGTCTTTTTGCATTCCCTCCATGACACGCCGACAAACAGGCTGGTCACTTCAGTAGAGTCATATTACATGACGGGGGCAACTCTTACCCCGTACACGTTCACCACTAGTCGACGCCGGATCTCAAAGCCGTGGTCCTCTCTGAGCCGACGGGCTAAGCCTTAATTAGGCAGCCTGAAGAGTATAATCGTTGTTGTTTAATTTATAAACAGTTGGAGCTTTTTACGCAGTTCCCCACTGCGGCCCGCTATCCCGGCTTCAACACCCCCGTCGAACCCGTTACGGCCCCATTTGGTGTGCATCCATCGGATGCCAAAAATCAACGATTTCTTTCCTTCATCGCGCGGTCCATTTCCCGCTTGGCATCTCGCGCAGCGATGCTGTCGCGCTTGTCATGCAGTTTTTTACCCTTACAAAGACCAAGCTCGATTTTCACACGCGAGTTTTTGAAATAGACCGAAAGCGGAATGAGCGAATACCCGTCCTGCTTGGTTTTGCCAAATAGGTTTGCAATCTCCTTTTTGTGCATCAGCAGCCGCCGCACACGAAGCGGATCCTTATTGAAGATATTACCCTTTTCGTACGGAGAAATATGAATCCCGCGCACGAAAAGCTCACCATCCTTAAAGGTACAGTAGGAATCCTTCAGATTAATCTGCCCCTGCCGGATAGACTTCACCTCAGTGCCCGCCAGCTCAATACCCGCTTCATATTTTTCCTCGACAAAGTAGTCATGCCATGCTTTTTTATTGGCCGTGACCTGTTTGGTACCTTGCTTGGACACTGCTCCCATGGCAATCCCTCCTTTTCGTGGTACTGTTTATCATATCATGACAAACCATGTTTGTAAAGGCTCAAGAATGTTACAAATTGCGACCAAAATAGCGTTGCCGCTCAGAAGAGCGGCAATTCGCCGGTAATCAGGTCAACTTTTTCGGGCAGCGCAGGCTCAAACGCAAGGCAGGTATAGGTGGGCCGGCCGTGAAACTCGGTAATACCGTTGTCGCAGATAAGCGCAGACAGAATCCCCGCCTCCTTAGCCCTGCGATCAATTGCAAGCAATTCTTCTTCCGAATCGACGTAAACGCACACCTTAGCCACGCCACGCGAAAACCATTCGCTAAGCGGTGTTGCGGACTGCGCACTCTCGACCAGCGTCACGCCGTTCTCGTCTGCTCGAACCTGTTCAAGCCGATGCTCCCGCTCCAGTGCCGCCAATACCGCCGTGACACAGGCATGCCCCGCCTGCGCCGCAATCTTACCCTTGCGCATTTTCAAGTCCCGACGCATCACAATCATCTGCTTGGGTTTATTCATACCCGCGCCTCCCCATGCTTATACCACTGTATTGGTCAGCTTTCCGATGCCCTCAATCTCGCAGGTGACCACGTCACCCTTTTTCAGGAATTTTGGCGGTGTAAAGCCCATGCCGACGCCCGCAGGTGTGCCGGTTGCAATGATGGTACCCGCTTTGAGCGTCATTCCCTGCGACAGCTCCGCAATGATCTCCGCAACTGAATGCAGCAGATGGTCGGTATTGCTGTTTTGGCGCTGCTCGCCATTGACTGTGGACGAAATGGCAAGCGCAGGCGGATAGGCCACTTCATCCGCCGTCACAATACACGGCCCCATGGGAGTAAAACCGTCAAGAGACTTGCCGAAATACCACTGAATATGCGCAGTCTGTAGATTGCGAGCAGATACATCGTTGATAATCGTATACCCGAAGATATGACCGGGCGCTTCGGATACGCTGACATTCTTGCAGTCCTTGCCGATAATCACACCCAGCTCCACTTCATAGTCAAGGCTGTCCACCAGACCTTCGTATGCCGGAATTGGGTCACCAAAACCGCTTGCCTCGCACACACGCTTGCTGAAATATACAGCCTTCTTTCGGTTAACAAGGAACGCATCCTCATGAAAGCGCGCGGACTCCACCGCATGGTCAGCATAATTAATGCCAAGACAAATCACATCCTGCTCCGGATTCGGGATGGGTGCGCGCAGCCGAATATCGTCCAGTCTCAGTGCGGCACCCTCTGTCGCCTGTTCTGCATCCGACAGCCGCACCAACTGTGCGGGCGAAATGCGGCGAATCAGTTCGGTCATATTGGGAAACGACAGTCCAAAAGCCTCAAGCGGCCAAATTAATCCCGGCCAACCTTTATAGCCGATACCGATGCGATCGATGCCGTCATTGTTTTGATACGTATATAACTTCATATATTGGTCACGCTCCTGTTGATGTTTGCCGATTTTATTATAGCACAAACTGCACAAAATTTAAAGCATCCATTTGAACCTTTCCACAAAATGTGTTTGTAGGTTTGTCAAACATATTGGACAGAGAACTCTAAAGGAGAAAGCCAACCCAGAGGCCTCATGGGAAAGTTATTGGAGCAGCGGTTATGGACAGCAAGCTGCTTTGTGA
>NZ_JBQKJP010000031.1:0-35882 GCF_052117205.1 Candidatus Agathobaculum pullicola
GTTTACAGACTCCTTTCAGAATGGTGTGTGGTAACTTCATTCTACCAGAGATCTGCAAACCATGTCTCTTTTTATCCTCTATTCAATTTGCGCAACTTATCTTACATTATCGGGGAAATTGGTTATCTGCGGCGTCTGCGCTGATAATTGGTATTTTCATACCGGGAGCGCAGATTCTTGCGTTGGTTGCGGCGTCGTATACCGCCAAAAGTCAGATTGAACAGAATGTATAATACGAAAAATACAGCCAGCACAATCAAGATGACTTTAAATATGGTGCTTTGGAAGAAGTTGCTGAGCTTGTCGGCGTAATAGAGTACGGGGCTCATTTCTACATCGCTGAGCGCCACCAACTCGACCGTGCCGTAGTCCATACCATTGTAGGAATAGGTGACACTGCCAATCACGTCGCCTGCTTTAATCGGGGCATCTACGCTCTCCGGTGCGGTGATGACAGGGTCTTGGGTGAGCGATTCGATATCTAAATTCTTGGGCATAAGAGAAACCAAATCGTTTTTGGCCGTCAGCACAAGCTTGTCCGTATCGGTGGATAGTTCCACTTTAATTTGTTTGATGGTATCTCCTTGCTTGACAAGCGTTTTAGAGATGAAGTTTTCAAAGCCCCATTTACATAAGGCAGAGGTATCCGTGAAGCTGGCCGCAATTTCAGGATATTCGGCCGATTGGTCATCACAGCCCAGTACAACCGAATAGAGCTTGGCATCGCCATACTCCGCATAGCCGACAAAACAGTTGCCCGCCTGCGAGGTATGGCCGGTTTTGATGCCCTGACAGTATGGATAAGCATAGGGAGCATACGAACTGAAAATCAGCATGTTGGTTGTGTAGATTTTACGCTCCTCGTGCATATTGGTTTTTGCCATCTTGTGCTGTACGGTGTTAACGATGTTGGCAAAGGTTTCGTCCTTCATGGCCTCATAGGCGATTTTGTAGAGGTCGCGTGCGGTGGAGTAGTGGTCGTCCTCATGCAGGCCGCAGGGGTTGGAAAAGTGGGTGCCCGTGCAGCCAAGTTCAGTGGCGCGCTCGTTCATCATATTGACGAAGTTTTCATAGGTCCCGCCGACGTGACGGGCGAGCATATAGGCTGCTTCATTGGCCGAGGGCAGCATCAGTGCATACAGCAGGTCTTTGACGGTAACTTGTTCGCCTTGCTTGATGTCTGCGTTTGAGCTGTCCGCAGTGACGTTTTCAAAGTCAGAGGCTTCGGCGGTGACTGTTTCATTCAGATCGGTCACATTTTCAAGCGTAAGCAGCGCCGTCATGATTTTCGTGGTTGAAGCAGGGTAGCGGCGCTCGTCCGCATTTTTTTCGTATAAAATCATACCGGAGTCCGGACTGATGAGAAGCGCCGCCTGAGCGTTGAGCGCGGGCGCACCGGGTGCGGCGGCAAAAAGGCTTGTATTATCCGCTTGACCGGCAGCATCCGTGCCTTGGGTGTCGGTACTTTCGGTATCGCTGCCGGTATCTGAGGTATCCGAGACCGTGTCTGTCTCCCCAGGCGCAGCAAAGGCTTGCGGCAATGGAACAGCGGCAAACAATAAAATGCAGCACAGGGCAAGCGCTGTGAAGCGGTTTCGTAGTATATTATTTTTCATTGGTATCCCCCAGTGAGAAGTCGGCGTCGGTGAAATGGCCGCGCAAAGCCGCAGGCTTGGGCGGCACGCGGCGCAGGGGGTCATATTGGAACGCACGGCAATGATCCGTGCCGTCCACCACGCCGCGGCGGCGGCAGGCAATACGCCGGCCGTCAGCCAGCGGTGTGCCGTGTGAGCAATAAGTACAGCGTGGTTCCATATTCTTGCGCAGCAGCTTTTTCAGCTTCATGCGTGAGGTCACTCCAATCTCATGTTCTGTGACCCATTATATCTTATTTTTCGCTTTTTTTCCAGACCAAATTGTAAACAACATCAAAAGCAATATTAGGAAAAAAGCGGAATAGTGGCGCTGCTGCAGCGCTTTGTCCACCGGGGCAAAAGCCGGGAGTGCGGTGGGGGAAAGGCGTGTCAGCAATGCGGTGAGTGCTGCTGCCATGGCGCCGTGCAGCAGTTTGCAGGCCGCAAATCCGCGCATGGGCAGACCAACAGGATCGGCCAACGCGCGCGCTTGAAACTGTACGGCCAGCCCGCCGAAGCCGAGCAGGAAGGAGGCGAGCGTCAGTTTCACGCTGTCCGGCAGCGGTAATGCGCGGAGTACATCCAGACCGGAGGTCAGCTCCAGTATGCCGGAGAATGCAGTGCCGTAAGGAACATGTGATAAAACAGGCTGCACCAGCCGCAGCAGCACACAAAAGACAGTCAGAAAGGCAGTAACGGTCAGGGCAGTGGCAGCCGCCTGTTGCACCGCAGCGCAAAAAATAGCGGAAAAGCTCTGTCGTGGCATGGTATCCGGTGTATATGGCACGGTGTCTTCAACTGTGGGCTGTGCCGGACGCGCAACAAGAAGGCCGGTCAACAGTGCGGTCAGTATGTGGATGCCGTACAGCATGGCGCCCGTCTGTGCGCTGCCGAAAATGCCGAGACCTGCAAGACCGATGCAGAAGCCGGGGCTGGCGCAGTTGCAGAAAGCATTGACCCGCGCTGCGGTATCGCGCGAAAGCGCACCCTGCCTCAGCAAATCTGCCGTGGTCGCCGTTCCAACCGGATAGCCGCCGGTCAGTCCGAGAATGACGGCAGGCGCGGCAGAAGGCGGCAGACGGTACAGCCATGCGAGTGGGCGTGCGGCGGGGCGGGTGAGCGCTTGCGCCAGTCCGCTGCGTACCAGCAGGCCGCTTGCCAGAAAAAAGGGGAACAGCGCGGGCAGCGCCTGTCCGGCGGCCAGAGAAAGGCCGTCGCGCACACCGTTGGCACAGGCGGCGGGAAAAAGCAGAAACGCTGCAAATAAGGCCAGAGATAGAAACAACTTCATGCACGCACCTCCGATGTCTCAGGATATGCGGTGCTGTCAAGTTTGATGCTGCGGGCGCATACAATAGCCCGAACGGAGGAGGGACGCACATGGCGCATGAGGGGTTGGGCGAGCTGATCGATGATCTGCATGGCTTCCGGCCGCGCGTGGAAATCATCGGTAACAGCCGTGTGGTGGTGGAGAATCATCGCGGTATTCAGGAATATGAGCAAGGGCTGCTGCGGGTCAAATGCAGCGGCTGCGAGGTGCGCATCGTGGGAGCGGGTTTGGAGCTGACGGCGCTTTCGCTTGATGAACTGGCGGTTACCGGGACAATCGTTTCGGTGGAGTATACGACGGCGGGATAACGGAAAGGGGATGGAATCATGCTTGCGCGGCTCTGGCGTCTGGCGCGCGGACAGGTGCGCGTGCGCGTGACAGGTGCAAGCCTGCCGCGCTTTCTCAACCTGTGCGCCGAGAAAGGTCTAATGCTGCGGCGGATGGAACGCACGGCGTGGGATGAAATGTATGTCACGCTGTCGGTTGCGGATTTTCGTGCTCTGCGGCGGTATATGGGGCGCACAGGCTGTCGGGTGCATATCGTGCAGCGGCGCGGTATGCCGTTTTGGGCGGCGCGCTTACGGCCGCGCACCGCGCTGTGGGGCGGTTTGGTGCTGCTGGTGCTGCTTTGCTGGGTACTGTGCGCGCATATCTGGTCGATTGAGGCGCATATTGACCCCGCGCTGGATGAGGCGGAGGTGATGCAGCAGCTGGAAGAACTGGGGGTGCATATCGGTGCGCGCATCAGCTCGCTCGATACGCGCAGTATCCGCTGGAGCATGCTCGGCATGCAGCCGAATATGACGTTTTTGTCGCTCAACTTTCGCGGAAACAGCCTGACCATTGAGGCTTATGGTGTGACGCCGCCCGAGGAAAAGATAGATCAGGAGGCAGTTGTCAAGGTCGTCGCTGCGCGAGAAGGCGTCATCAAAAGCGTGAAGGCGCTGGAGGGACAGCCGATGGTGCAGGCGGGCGACGCGGTCGAAACGGGTGATACGCTTATCAGCGGACTGGTACCTCCGACCCGCGAGGATGGAAATTATCATCTGACGCATGCACGCGGCGAAGTAGAGGCGTATACGGTGCATCAAGTGACGGCCGCGCGCGCGCTGGAAACCGAAAGCAAGGAATACACCGGCAAGGTGCGGCGGCAGTATGCGCTGGTTTTGGGAAATCACCGGTTAAATTTATATATTGGGAGTGGAATTGACGGGGGAACCTGTGATAAAATAATAGAAACCAGAACGCTGCGCCTGTCGGACAGCGTGGTGTTCCCAGTGTCGCTGGTCGTGCAGACCTATGTGTTTTATGAGCGTGAGCCGCAAACTGCCACGGTAGAAGAGCTGCGTGTCGATATGCTCTCGCGTGCACTGGAGGAGATTGCCTCCGGTATGGACGGTTCGGTCACAGAGCACAGCGAAACGCTCACCGAACAGGGCGGCGCGGCGGTGCTGGAGATGACCGTACACGCAGTCGAGCAAATCGGTGTTGAGGCGGTCGACGACAGTACGATTCCGGAAAAACCGCCGTCTGAAGAGGAGACTACGTCATAGCACACAGTGGCAGACGGAAAGAGAATAAGGAAAGCAAGGTGCAAACCATAGAAAAGACAATACAGGTAGAGAGAACCGAACTTCTGATGTCGGTTTTCGGTGCGTTTGACGAAAATATCAAAATGATTGAGCGGGAACTGGGCGTTTCAGTCATTAGCCGGGGAACCGAACTGAAGGTTTCGGGCGAGGCCGCGGATGTGGAGACAGCATCGCATGCCATAGAGGCGCTGGTCTCCATGGCGGCGCGCGGGGACGCGATTGGCACGCAGACTGTGCAGTATGTCATTGGACTGGCGCGCGATGGCCGTGAGGCCGAGGTGCACACCATGAGCCGCGATGTGCTGTGCATTACGGCCAAGGGTAAGCCGATTAAGGCCAAAACCCTCGGCCAGAAACGGTATATGGAAGCGATTCGTAAAAATACCATCGTCATGGGCGTCGGCCCTGCGGGTACGGGCAAGACCTATCTTGCCGTGGCCGCGGCGGTCGCGGCCTTCCGGGACAAGCAGGTGTCCCGCATCATCCTGACACGTCCCGCGGTCGAGGCGGGCGAAAAGTTGGGCTTCTTGCCCGGCGACCTGCAAAGCAAGGTCGACCCCTATCTGCGTCCGCTGTATGACGGCCTGTTTGATATGCTCGGCGCGGAAAACTTCGCCAAGTATCAGGAGCGCGGCTCAATCGAGGTGGCGCCGCTGGCCTACATGCGCGGCCGTACGTTGGATGATAGCTTTATCATTTTGGACGAAGCGCAGAACACGACGCCCGAGCAGATGAAAATGTTCCTGACCCGTCTGGGGTTTGGTTCGCAGGCGGTTATCACGGGCGATATTACGCAGATCGACCTACCGGACGGCAAGCAGTCCGGTCTTAAAGAAGCGCTGCGCGTGCTCGACGGTGTGGAAGGCATTGCTCAGTGCTATCTGACCGAAAAGGACGTGGTGCGGCATGAGCTGGTGCAGCGCATCGTTAAGGCCTATGCGGACTACGAGGGGAAAAAGGGCAGGAGCAAGACGCCGGACAGCAAGCATCCGGCATTCCACCGAAAAGGGGAAAAACGATGAGCCATCAGATCAAAATCGGGTTTGAAACCGAAGTGGAGGATGCGCAGGCGGTAGATGAACTCATTCGCACCTGTGCAAAACGTGTACTCGAAAGCGAGAAGGTGTCGTTTGATGCGGAAATCGACGTGACCGTCGTGGATGCAGACGAGATTCGGCGGCTCAACGCAGAATATCGTGACAAGGATGCAGTGACCGATGTGCTGTCCTTCCCGATGTACGATTTTTTGAACGGTGCGCCGCAGGAGGAACTCGAAGCCGAGCCGGACTCGGGCTGCGTGATGCTGGGCGATATGATTCTGTGCTACACACGCGCGGTCGAGCAAGCCGCGCAGTTTGGTCATTCGCCGGCACGCGAGTGTGGATACCTGACGACCCATTCCGTGCTGCATTTGCTGGGCTACGATCATGAGCGCAACGACGAGGACACGCGCCTGATGCGCGCCAAGGAGGAGGACAACCTTTCCTTCCTCGGACTGACCAGAGAGAATTGATATGGGAAAGAATATCCGAAAACTGCATGAGAGCTTCCAGCATGCGCTGCGCGGGTTGGGGCTGTGCATCCATGGGGAACGAAACTTCCGCGTGCATATGGTCGCGGCCTTTTATGTGACGATTTTTGCGGTAATGGGTCGTGCAAGCGTAGTGGAGGCGGCGATTTTGTGTATCTGCTTTGGCCTTACCATGGGAGCGGAGTTGATGAACACCGCTATTGAGAGGCTATGCGACCGGCAGGCCAGCGGATACGACGGTTTTGTTCGCAACGCCAAGGATATTGCGGCGGCGGGCGTGTTTGTGTGCGCAGTGGCGTGTGCAGCGGTCGGCGTGTGCGTCTTTTTGGGCAGAGGAGTATTGTGGACAGCTGTACAGTTTTTGCTGGCGCATCTTTGGGCGTTGGTGGCGTTGCTGGTGACTGTACCGGCTGCACTTTGGTTTATATTTCATTATGGGAGAATACAATGAGCAAGATTACGAAAACCGCGGTCGTCTCGGTGGTCGGCCGCCCGAATGTCGGCAAATCCACGCTGACCAATAAGCTGGTGGGGCAGAAGGTTGCCATCGTTTCCAGCAAACCGCAGACCACGCGCACCCGTATTACAGGCGTGCTCAGCCGTGGGGATACGCAGTATGTTCTTCTGGATACTCCGGGTTTGCATAGGCCGCGGTCCCGTCTGGGGGACTACATGTGTAAAGTTGTAACCGATACCGTGTCCGAGGTGGATGTGGCGGCGCTGGTGGTTGAGCCGATTGCCAACATCGGCCCGGCGGAGGAGAGTCTTATCCAGCAGATAAAGCAGCATCACATGCCCTCTATTCTGGTCATCAATAAAATTGATACAGTCAAAAAAGAGGAGTTGCTTGCTGTCATTGCGGCCTATGCCGCGGCGCATGATTTTGACGCGGTGGTGCCAATTTCGGCGCGCACGGGTGAAGGACTGAATGACTTTTTGTCCGAGGTGGACAAGTATGCGATTGAAGGCCCGCAGCTGTTTCCGGATGATATGGTATCCGATCAGCCGGAGCGGCAGCTTGTGGCTGAAATTGTGCGTGAAAAAATGTTGCGTTTGCTTGATCGGGAGGTGCCGCACGGTGTTGCTGTCGGCATTGAGCGATGGCACGAGCGTGAGGACGGTTTGATTGAAATTAACGCTGTCATTTACTGTGAAAAGAACAGCCATAAGGGGATTATCATTGGCAAACAGGGCGCTATGCTCAAAGAAATCGGTCACCAGGCTCGCGCAGATATCGAGCGTATGCTCGATGCGAAGGTGTTCCTTGAACTGTGGGTCAAGGTCAAGGAGGGCTGGCGCAACAATCAGTACCAAATGCGCAACTTCGGCTACGAGGATCAGTAAATGGCAGAGGTCAGGCTGCGCGCGCTTATTTTGCGTGAGGTGGATTTCGGTGATTTCGACCGCTATCTGACCGTGCTGACCGAATACGGGCGCAAAAGCGAGATTCTGTACAAAAACGCGCGGCGGGGCAAAAAGCAAAACCCTGCCGCGCGGCAGTTTTGCTATTCCGAGCTGATTTTGTCCGAGCGGGGGGGAAAATACGCCTTGAGGGATGCCGATTTGGTGCATTCGTTTTTCTCGCTTGCGCAAGATATTGAGCGGTATGCGCTTGCATGCTATTTGGCTGAATTGGCCGGCGCAGTGACAGGGCCAGATGAGGACAATCCTGTGGTCAGCCGTCTGCTGCTACACGCGCTGCATGCGCTGGAGGGGAAAAAGCGCGATCCCGCGCTGGTCAAAGCTGCGTTGGAATGGCGTGTGCTGGCGGAAAACGGATATGCGCCCGACCTTGTGGATTGTGGCGTGTGCGGTCAGCCGATTGCGCAGCCGCCGATATGTTTTTCCGTCCGTGCGGGTACGGCGGCGGACGCGAAGTGTGCTGCGCGCGTGGGTGGGTATGAGCGTCTTGCGGACGGAACGCTGCGCGCGATTTTGCACGTCCTGTCGGCCGATCCACAGAAAGTTTACGCCTTTGCCCTTGCCGACGCGGCAAGAGAGCAGTTTTGTCGTATGGCAGAAGCGTATGTGCAATACCACCTTGGCCGTGGGTTTGACAGTTTGGTATTTTACCGCTCGCTCCAGCCGAAAGGGGAAAAGCCATGATTGTAGGAAAGAATATGTTGGCAAGGCAGACCTCCTTGCGCTTTTCGGTATATATGCAGCTTGCACTCGATGGCATTGCGGCGGTAGTTTTTCTGTTTAGCTGGCTTGCAAGCATAAAACCGTATGTCGTCATACTGGGGCTGATGCTGCTTTCGTTGGCCAACACGTTTCTGTGCGGCCATTATCTGCTGCGCGACCTTAAGCGGCATTTGCCGAATGAGGAGTATCAGCGCCTTGCCGCACGATATTTTCCTTATGGCAGCCATTGGCTGTGGGTGCTGCTGCAATACAGGCAGCTTCGCGATGTGACCGGCGAAACGGGCCGCTTGTTTTTGCGTATTTGGCTGCGGACAATGGGCCTGATTGCAGGCTCTATGCTGGGGATTTATCTGCTGTTTTTGCTGCTGATGTTTTTGTTGTGAAACCTTGCTTTTGGAGAGGAAGCTATGAATAAATTAGGCGAAAAATCCTTAAAAACACTGGAATACTATGAAATCTTAGAACGTCTTGCGGCGCAGGCTGCGTCGGACGCGGCGAAAGAGAAATGCCGCGCGCTGCGGCCGCTGGATGACCATGAGCAGGCGCAGGTTTGGATGGACCAGACAACAGATGCGAAAAACCGTATGGTACGGCACGGCAGTCCGTCGTTTGGCGGTATTCGTGCAGTGGGCGCGATTTTGCAGCGCGCCGACCGCGGCGGTACGCTCAACCCGCGCGAGCTGCTCGATGTCGCGAGTCTGTTGCAAACCGCGCGCCGCGCGCTGGTATATGATGCCGAGCAGGAGGAAAAGACTGCGCTCACGCCGATTTTTGGTCTGCTGTCCGGAAACCGTGCGCTGGAGGAGGCTATCACGACCGCAATTGTATCCGAGGAGGAGATTGCGGACGGCGCTTCTCCGGAATTGCTGTCTATCCGCCGCGAACTGCGGCGTATTTCGGGTAAAGTGCGTGAGACGCTCAACCGACTGATTTCGGGTGAACGGTCAAAATATTTGCAGGAAACTATCATCACCCAGCGAAACGGGCGTTTTGTCGTACCGGTTAAAGCGGAGCATCGCGGCGATATCCCGGGTCTGGTGCACGATACCTCATCCACCGGCGCGACCGTGTTCGTCGAGCCGCAGCAGGTGGTGGAAATCAATAATCAGATTAAGGTGCTTGAAGGCCGCGAGGAAGCCGAGATTGAGCGTATTCTCGCAGAGCTGTCCGGCGAGGTGGCGGGATATAAAAACGCGATTGAGCAGGATTTTGATGCGCTGGTATCGCTTGATTTTGTGTTTGCGCGGGCGAAGCTCTCGTTCGAGATGAACGCTGCCGCACCCATCCTTGCGGGAGGGAACGGCCGCTGCCGTTTGCTGCGTGCGCGGCATCCCTTGCTTGATAAAGACAAGGCCGTGCCGATTGACATTGCTATTGGCGGCGAGTACGACACGCTGGTTATCACCGGCCCGAACACGGGCGGCAAAACCGTGTCGCTTAAGACACTGGGACTATTGTCGCTCATGGCGGCTTCCGGTTTGCATATTCCGGCAAACGAGCAGTCTGAAATCGCGCTGTTTGAGCATGTTTATGCCGATATAGGAGACGAACAGAGCATTGAGCAGTCGCTGTCTACCTTCTCTGCGCACATGAAAACCATTGTATCCATCATGGACTGTTGCGCACAGGGGGATTTGGTGCTGTTTGACGAGTTGGGCGCGGGCACTGACCCGGTAGAGGGTGCGGCCCTTGCGGTTGCGGTGATTGGATACGCGCGCCAGATGGGCGCGTGTGTGGCGGCGACAACACATTATGCGGAGCTGAAAACCTTTGCGCTTACGACTGACGGCGTGGAAAACGCCTCGTGTGAGTTTAATGTACAGTCCTTGCAGCCGACCTATCGGTTGCTGACCGGTATTCCCGGCAAATCCAATGCGTTTGCCATTGCCGCGCGGCTGGGGCTTCAACCGACCATCATCGAGCGTGCAAAGGAGCAGGTTTCGACCAAGGACGCGCGCTTTGAGGACGTGCTGGCAGAACTGGAGCGTGAGCGTCGTCGGGTGGAACAGATGCGGGAGGAGGCCGCCAAAATGCGTTCGGCGGCCCAGTCCGAGCGCGATAAGATGCGCGCAGAGCGCGACGCGGCCGAACAGCGCGCGGATAAGCTGCTGGAAAGCGCACGCAGTCAGGCCGACCGTATTCTGAAGGATGCGCGCATGACGGCGGAAACCGTATTTGACGAGCTGGAAGACTTGAAAAAGAAGTCGCAGAAGAAAAACGCAGACCAGAATCTCGCCGCAGCTAAAGCTGCGCTGCGGGGCGTCATCACACAAACTGAAAACGAGCAGCGCCGCGGGGTGCAGAAGCGCGTGGTCGAAGCGGATGAGCAGCGCCCGGTCAAAAAGGGGGATAGGGTACGTCTGCTGAATGTCGGCGGGGTGTTGGCGGATGTGCTTGCGCCTGCCGACAAGAGCGGCAATGTACAGGTGCAGGCCGGCCCGATGAAAATGACGGTCAAGGCAAACGAATTGCGTCTGGTGGAAGAAAGCAAACCGGCGAAAAAGCCTGCGCCGCAGCCGCGCCGCAGTGCGCCCGCGCGGGAGCTAAACCTGCGGTCGGCGGCAAGCGAGGTAGATGTGCGCGGGATGAGCGCGGAGGAGGCGCTGTTTGAGGTGGACAATTTCCTGTCTCGTGCAATCATGGCGGGATTGCCTTCGGTCACGGTCATTCATGGTAAGGGAACAGGTGTGCTGCGAAACGCGGTGCAGCAGCATCTCAGGAGTAATAAGCGCGTCAAAAGCGTGCGCAGCGGCGTGTACGGAGAAGGCGAGCAGGGCGTGACGATCGTGGAGCTTCGGTGAAACCGGTTTCGGCAGATGCGTGAAAAATGGAACATCCTTTCGCGTAAAACCGTCATGCAGGGCAAAATGCCATATATTTTGACGAAATGCAAGAAAAATTTCATCAAAAACGCAAATGGCGCAAGGGGAAAAGGCCCTTGACGAAATCGACAAAAGAGGATAGACTATATATATCGGATTTGAAGAAATAGGAGCGATGCAGATTATGTATTCGAAAGAGGTACAGGTTACCAATCAGGTAGGCTTATATGCCCGTCCCGCAACTTTTTTTATTCAGAAGGCGAATGAGTTCAAGTCGACGATTCTGGTGGAGAAGGAAGAGCGCCGCGTCAATGCGAAGAGCTTGCTCGGCATTCTGTCTCTGGGCATTACCAAGGGCACTACCATCAACCTGATCGCGGACGGCCCGGACGAAGAAGAGGCTGTTTCTGCCCTGATTGAGTTGATTACGTCCAATTTTACCGACTAAGTTATCGCATCCTGAGAAAAAGCGCCGAATTGATCGGCGCTTTTTTTATCGAAGGGCTTGGCAGCGAAAAGGAGGCGGCTTGCCATGACAAGAGAACAACTCAAAGAGCGTGTGCGCCGCCTGCCGATGCAGCCGGGCGTGTATCTGCACAAGGATAAAACCGGCAAGGTGATTTATGTCGGCAAGGCTAAGCTGCTGCGTAATCGTGTATCCAACTATTTTCAGCCGCCCGAGCGGCTCAATGCCAAAACCAGGCAGTTGGTCAGCCATATTGATGATTTCGATATTATCGTGACCGAAAGCGAGTTTGAAGCGCTGGTTTTGGAAAACTCGATGATAAAAAAGTACAAGCCTAAGTATAATATCCTTTTGAAGGACGACAAGGGCTATCCTTATGTCCGGCTCAATGTGGATGCGCCCTACCCGGCGTTTACCGTTGTTTCTCGACCGGGGCATGACGGCGCGCGCTATTTCGGCCCCTATCCGGGCCGCGTGGCGGCGCGTCGTGCGATTGATACGATCAGCGAAGCGCTGTTGCTCAAAACCTGTTCGCGAGTTTTTCCACGCGATATCGGCAAGGATCGCCCGTGTCTCAATCTGCATTTGGGACGCTGCTGTGCGCCTTGCACGGGAAAAGTCAGCCCGGAGGAATACCATGCGCTGATCCATCAGGCGATTGCATTGTTTGAGGGCAATGCAAAACAGTTGGAAAAAGATTTGACCGAAAAGATGAACGAAGCGGCGGAGGAATTGCAGTTCGAGCGCGCGGCAATGCTGCGCGATCGGTTGCGTGCGGTACAGAAGCTGGGCACACGACAGCATGTGGTTGCGGGCGCATTTGCCGAGTTGGACGTGATTGCGTTCGTGCAGGGACAGACGCGTGCGTGTGTTTGTGTATTGCACTATGCGGGCGGCGCCTTACAGGATAAGGAATATACGCTGTTTCACTTGACCGGAAGCGATCCGGCTGAAGTGTTGTCCTCTTTTGTCAAGCAATACTATGCGCAGCGCGGCGCTGTGCCAAAAACCGTATTGCTCTCGCATGAAATTGAGGAGCAGGATGCGGTGGGGGAATATCTGTCGTCAATCGCGGAGCGCAAGGTCGAACTTGCGGTGCCGCAGCGCGGTGAGCGCCGCGTGCTGACGCGACTGGCGGAAAAAAATGCCTCCGAGGAAATTGAACGTCGCGAAAAACAGTCGGAAAGACGGCATAAATCACTGGAACTGCTGCAAAATGTGACCGGTATGATGGCACTGCCATTGCGGCTGGAAGCATATGATATATCAAATTTTGCCGGACAGGATACGGTCGGTTCGATGGTCGTGTTCGTCGAAGGACAACCCAAAAAGAGCGCTTATCGCAAGTTTAAGATTGCCTGCGCCGCTAACGGGCAGGACGACTATGCCTCCATGCGCGAAATGCTCACGCGTCGCGTGCAGCGGTATGTGGATGGGGATGAGAAATTCACACCACTGCCGAATGCGTTTCTGATTGACGGTGGTTTGGGTCATGTCCGCATATGCAAAGAGGTGCTTGATTCATTTGGCCTGCAAACGCCGTGCTTCGGTATGGTCAAGGACGACAAGCATCGCACGCGTGCGCTGGTGGCACCGGATGGTCGCGAATTCGGCATCTCGGCTACGCCTGCGCTGTTTGCGCTAATCGGGCGGATTCAGGAAGAAGTGCATCGCTTTGCCATCGAGTATAACCGTAAGCTGGGTGGAAAAAAGGTGCGTGGATCGACACTGGATAAAATCCCGGGTGTGGGCGACAAGCGTCGAGCAGAGCTGTTGCGGCATTTCGGCAGCATTGATAATATCCGCAAGGCGGGCGAACAAGAGCTGGCACGGATTTTGCCGCGTAACGCTGCGCAGGCGGTGTTTGACTATTTCCACAAGGAGGACTGAACGATGCGTGTGGTATCCGGTACGGCGCGCGGCTGCAAGCTGCAGCCTGTCCCCGGGATGAATACCCGACCGACAACCGATCGTGTGAAGGAAAATGTGTTCAATCTAATTCAGGATCACGTGCGCGGCGCGCGGGTGCTCGATTTGTTCGCGGGAACGGGACAGCTCGGCATCGAAGCGTTATCGCGTGGCGCAGCGCACTGCGATTTTGTGGAGCATAATAAAACAGCATACAATATCGTGTGTAAAAATACAGAAGCGGCGCGTGTGTCCGAGCGCGCCGGCTTGCATCGAATGGAGTCGAATACGTTCCTTTCCCATGTGGTAAAGCGGGGCTATGACCTGATTTTTCTCGATCCTCCGTACGGCGGCAAGGCTTTGGAAAATGCGTTATTACAGATAGAAACGTTTGACATTCTGTCTGCGGATGGTATAATAATATGCGAAAGTGCAGCAGAGGATCGGTTCACGCATGGGTTTGAGACCGTTCGTGAACGTCGCTATGGTGCAACTATGATTACCGTTCTGCGTCTGCGGGACGGCGGAACGGATGAGTAACATGAGAACTGCGATCTATCCGGGCAGCTTTGACCCGGTCACCTTGGGTCATTTGGATATTATACGCCGTGCATCGGTCATGTTTGATCGGCTGATTGTTGCGGTAATGCACAACCAGAATAAAAAGCCGATGTTTTCGGTGGAGGAGCGGATGGAATTCCTCCGGCGGACAACCGTTGAACTGCCGAACGTGGAGATTGCATCCTTTGGCGGCCTGCTTGCGGATTATGCCAGACAGCAGGATGCTTGCGCAGTGGTCAAGGGCCTGCGCGCGGTTTCGGATTTTGAATATGAATTTCAGATGGCGCTGGCGAATCGGAAGCTGAATCCTCAGTTGGATACGGTGTTCCTGATGACGAGCGCGGAATATATGTACCTGTCATCCTCCGTGGTGAAGGACATTGCAGTACACGGCGGCAGTGTCGCCGGCTTTGTCCCTGACAGGATCATGCAGGATATTGTGCGCCGCACAAGAAAGGAAGGCTAAACGATGGCAACTTTGGACGAACTGATCAACAGCATGTACGATATGGTGCAGGATGCCAAGGGAATTCCGCTGGCGGGCGAAAAGTGCATCATCGAACGTGACCATCTGCTCGATCTGCTCGATGAGTTACGTGCGACGCTGCCGAACGATTTGCAGGTTGCGCAGGATATCGTATCCAAGCGCAGCGAGATGCTGGCTTCCGGAAAGCGTGAGGCGGAAGCGATTCGCCGTCAGGCGGAGGAGGATGCCCGTCAGATGGTTTCGGAAACCGAAATTGTGGTTGCGGCCCGTCGTAAGGCAAAAGAAGTGCAGGGCAATGCGGAAATTCAGGCACGGGAACTGCGCCGCGTGGCCAATGAGTACTGTGAGGATACCCTGAAACGCACAGAGGAAGCAGTAGCGCTTTCGCTCGAGGAAGTGCGCAAGGCGCGCCAGCGTTTTAAGAGTATTGCCAAGTGATAAAACATGAGAAAAACAGCTGTCTAATGGGCAGCTGTTTTTTTATGCAGTGAAAAAATGGAGTGAAAAACAGCACTGTAATTGCTTGTACCACTTTGACCCACATAGGGTGGATGACCGATGTTTCTCCTCTTCAGAGAGATGGCAATTTGGGTGTAAGAATGGGTGACTGGTGGGATTTTCCCCCACTGGAGCGCCTTGGAAGGGACATGTTAAAACCATCGAACAAGTGTTTGAAAATTGCAAAAAATCGTCGAAACAACGAATTTTCAGCCATAATGTTCTGCAAAATAATGCGAAAAAAACCTTGCAATCTATTCGGCCTATCGCTATAATGGAAACAAGGTGGTGAGAAGTGGGGCAAAGTGTCACACATTCCCCCGAAGCGAAAGTGTGGTGTGAATCCGGTGAAGGGCGAATACAAACATTCCGTTGACGCGAAAGGGCGGCTGGCAATGCCGGCCAAGCTGCGCGAGGAGTTGGGCGAGCACTTCACCGTCACCAAAGGGCTGGATGGATGCCTTGCGGTTTATCCGGAAAAGGAATGGGAAGCCTTGGAGGATCGCATCCGCAATCTGGGCAATGGTGAAAAGGCGCGCCGTGTGAAACGGTACTACTTTGCCAACGCCTTTGATGCGCAGCTCGACGCGCAGGGGCGTATTCTCATTCCCGCAAATTTGCGTGAGTTTGCCGATCTGCAAAAGGATGTCGTGGTTATCGGCCAGTTGGATCACGCAGAAATTTGGAACAGTGAAAAGTGGCGCGTTTATAACGAAGCAATCGATGCGGAGAGCGTTGCCGCTGACGTGGAAGATATGGATTTTTAACCGGACAGGCAGGAGGGAAGTATGGAATTTCATCATGTATCCATTCTGCTCGAACCTTGCCTTGAAGCGCTTCAGATCAAACCGGACGGTGTGTATGTCGATGCGACGACCGGCGGTGCTGGACATTCGCTCCGCATTGCGGAGCGTTTGCATGATACCGGTCGTTTGATTTGTATTGACCGGGATGATGAGGCGCTGGAAAATGCCAAAACGCGGCTGCGCGATGTGTGGCAGCGCGTAACGACGGTCAAAAGTGATTTTCGTGAAATCGATCATGTGTTGGCATCGCTCGGACTGCCGGGAGCAGACGGCATCCTGTTTGATTTGGGCGTTTCCTCTCCGCAGCTTGATCATGCGGAGCGCGGCTTTTCCTATATGCAGGACGCGCCGCTGGACATGCGCATGGATCGGTCACAGAAGCTGACCGCCTACGAGGTGGTCAACGACTGGAGCCGGGAGGAGATTCGGCGGATTTTGTTCGAGTATGGCGAGGAGCGGTATGCGCCGCTCATTGCCGCGGCAATTGAACGCGAGCGGGCGAAAAAGCCGATTGAAACCACACTGGAGCTGGTCGATGTAATCAAAAGCGCGATGCCGGGCAAGGCAAAGCGCGAAAAGCAGCATCCGGCAAAGCGCAGCTTTCAGGCGATTCGTATTGCGGTAAACGATGAGCTGAGTGCGGTGCGGGAAGCGATGGACAAAGCAATTGATTGCCTCAATCCGGGCGGACGGCTTGCGGTAATTACGTTCCATAGCTTAGAAGATCGTATCGTGAAGGCGGCGTTTCAACAAGCGGCGCAGGGATGTACCTGCCCGAAGGAGTTTCCAGTTTGTGTGTGCGGGAAAAAACCGAAGGTACGGCTGACTCCACGTAAGCCGATTCTTCCGGATGAAAGAGAGATCGGAGATAATCCCAGAGCACGCAGTGCAAAGCTGCGCGTCTGCGAAAAGATATAAATAGCAACCGCAGGAGAAAGGAAATGCAATGATGACTGCCAGCAGGGAAAGCGTGGCCTATAAACAATACGAAGAACGTTTTCCGGTGCCTCAGGAGCAGAGACGCGATTTGCGCGTAGCGCCTACACCGCGCCGACGAAAAAAGGCGCGTGTAAGACCCAGCTTGCTAGGCTGCTTTACAGTCGTGGCGATTGCCGCGGTGTACATCCTGTTTTGTCAGATGCAGCTCACGCAGCTGAGCGCTGAGGTTGGCGAACAGAGCGATATGCTGAATGAACTGACGGCGGAAAACGTATCGTTGACAACCAAGCAGATTAATAGCGTCAATATGGATGAGGTAGAGGAATATGCGGTAAATAACATGGGTATGGTCAAAATGGATAACTCCCAGATTGAATATGTGGAGCTGACCAATCCAGATACCGTAACGGTAGCGGATAGCGGCGTATCGCTTGGAACGCTTTTTGCCGGTTTGGCGCGTAGCTTTTCTGCAATTGTGGAATATATTCGGTAAGTAAATGAATAGGATGCGTACAGGGGAGTGAGAGGTGGAAACTTCTGACTCCTTACGCTTTTTATAACGAGATTACGGAGGAAAGGAAATACCATGGCAGCAAAGGGACCGAACAATCAAATGCGCGCACGAATCGGTGTTATGACCTTGGCGTTTGTGGTGTTTGGATTTGGGCTGGTTGGTGTCCGCCTGCTGTATATGCAGGTGTTCCACCATGATTTTTATGTGCAGCAGGCAACTTCCTTGCAGACGCGCGATACGTTTATCACACCCAACCGCGGCAAAATCTACGATGCAAACATGCAGGTTTTGGCGGAATCGGCTGAGGTAGAGCGTATCGTCGTTTCGCCGAAGGGTGCGGTGGATGAGACAAAGGTAAACGACGGCGTTTCCGCGCAGGCACAGCAGCAGACGCTGGCGCAGATTTTGGCGGATGAACTGAGTCTGGACTACAATACGGTGCTGGAAAAAGTGCAGAAAACCGATTCAGAGTATCAGATTATTGCCCAAAAGGTGGATAAAGACGTTTCTAAAGGATTGTATGAGAAGCTAAGACAGGCGGGCTGCACGGGCGTGTATTCCGAGCCGGATACCAAACGATATTATCAGCAGGGTGCTTTCCTGTCTGCTGTGCTCGGTTATGTCAGCAGCGATAACAATGGTGCATATGGCTTGGAGTCCCAATATAATGACGTGCTTTCCGGTACGGCTGGACGTATTGTGCGCGTACAAAATGCGCAGAATAAAGATATGACGCCCGATACCGAGCAATACATTCCGGCGCAGGACGGAGATTCGCTTGTGCTGACCATCGACAGTGACATTCAAAACTTTCTGGAAAAGCATCTGGAAACTGCGCTGGCGGATAACCCGCAGGCGCGCGATGGCGTTTCCGGCATTGTGATGAATGTCAAAACCGGAGAGGTGCTGGCGATGGCATCGCTGCCGGATTATGACCCTAACAATTCCTACTCGATTACGGATGAGCGTTATATCGAGGAACTGAAAACCAATGTGCAGGCTGCTTTGGCAGAAGCCGGTGTTACGGCGGAAATCAGTGATAAATATTATCGGGAGGGCGGACTGGCGAACCTGCCGGCAAGCATACAGGAAAATGATGAGCTGGTCGACAAATTAACCAGTATTCGCTCACAGCAGCTCTATAAAATGTGGTATAATCCCGTAGTAACAGATAACTATGAGCCTGGCTCCACCTTTAAATTGATGAATGTGGCAACAGCCTATGAGCTGGGGCTGGCGCATAAAGAGGATACCTATTATTGCGGCGGCTCGATGATGGTTGGCGACTGGTCCAAGCCGATTCAATGCTCCAATACCAGCGGTCACGGCACACAGACGCTGACCGAGGCGTTGATGAATTCGTGCAACGTGGCAATGATGCAAATTGTCGCCAAGACGGGAAAGGACCGCTTTTATGAATTTTACAAGGCGTTCGGCCTAACCGGACCGACTGGTATTGACCTGCCCAGCGAAAGCAAGGGCCAGTTCCACGACATCAACGTAAGCAGCGAGTGGAACGAGGTATCGCTTGCGGTTGCATCGTTCGGCCAGCGCTTTACCGTTACCCCGCTGCAGATGCTTAATATGGTATGCGCGATTGTGGATGACGGCAAGCTCAAGCAGCCGTATGTGGTTAAAGAGATTCTGGGTTCGGATGGCTCGGTCAAATCCACGACTGAGACAACGGTGGTTCGTCAGGTCATTTCGGAGGAAACCTCCGCTTATATGCGCGAGGCGATGGAGGCAGTCGTGTCGGGTGGTACCGGTAAAAACGCTTATGTACCCGGTTACCGCGTCGGCGGCAAGACGGCGACCTCGGAAATTGAAAAGCTGCGCGACAGCGAAGGAAAGGAAATTGATACCGAGAACCGCTATACCGCATCCTTTATCGGCGTAGCGCCGATGGAAGATCCGCAGATTGCCGTGCTGGTTGCGATCAACGACTTGCCCGAGTCTGTGCCACACGGTGGCGGCGCAATCGCCGCGCCGGTGGTCGGCCGCATCATGGAAGATGTACTGCCGTATATCGGCGTAACATCGGTTTACTCGGATGAAGAAAACGACCGTCGTGAGCTGACTGTGCCCAGCGTGATCGGTTCGACGGAAGAAGCGGCTGCAACCGCATTGCAGCAGGCTGGCTTTGAATACCGTGTGGTAGGCGATGGCGATACGGTCACCGATCAGGTGCCGTCGGGCGGCGTACGCATCCCGGCCAGCGGCAAAGTGATTCTGTATATGGGCGAGAGCAAACCGACAGAGCAAATCACCGTGCCCAATCTGACCGGCTTGACACCGGATCAATGCCGCAGCACATTGGAAGAATATGGACTTTATCTGAAGCAAAAGGGTGTTGCCTCTTCGCAGGTCACGGGCAATACGACAGCAAGTAAGCAAAGTCCGGCATATGGCACAAAGGTGAATATCGGCGCGGTGGTAACGGTAGAATTCTCGGATACCACGAACGTCAACGACCGATAGGAGGAGAAACATGAAATTACAGGAACTGCTTCGCGGGGTTGCGGTGAAAAGCAGCACGGCGGCGGATGAACAGGAAATCCGAGAGGTGCGGTATGATTCGCGCGCCGTACAGGCGGGCGACCTGTTTGTTGCCATCCGCGGTTTCGCAACAGACGGACATCAATATATCAGCAAAGCACTCGAGCAGGGTGCGGTCGCAGTCGTATGCGAGGAAACGCCCGCAGGCGTGCCGGCAGTTGTGGTGGATAATGCGCGTCAGGCGCTTGCCGAGATTGCGGCTAATCGCTTCGGGCATCCGGCGGACAGTATGGTCATGCTGGGTGTGACCGGTACAAACGGAAAGACCACAACCACCTATCTGGTCAAACATATGTTAGAGGATGCAGGCCACAAAGTTGGTCTTATCGGTACCAATCAGAATCTGATTGGTGACGAAGTGATAGAAACAGAGCGCACTACGCCGGAAAGCTATGAGCTGCATGCGCTGTTTGCGCGCATGCGGGATGCGGGCTGCACCCATGTTATCATGGAGGTATCCTCTCATTCGCTCGTGCTGGACCGCGTACACGGTATTCGCTTCGCGGTCGGTGCGTTTACCAACCTGACGCAGGATCATCTGGATTTTCATAAGACGATGGAGGGGTATCGCAAAGCTAAGGCGATGCTGTTTGCCATCAGCGACAAGGGCGTCATCAATCTGGATGACGATGCAGCGCAAGCGATGCTGGCGGACGCGAAATGCCCATGTCTGACCTTCTCGTGCGAAAAGGATGCAGCTGATCTGACGGCGAAAAATATCCGCCTGCATGCGGATGGCGTAGAGTTTGTTGCGACGACGAAAGGTGAGATTGCACGTGTCAAGCTGCCAATCCCCGGACATTTTTCGGTGGAAAATGCGCTTGCTGCACTGGGCATGGTGCTGCAAACCGGTATGCCGCTGAGTGATGCGGCGCATTCTCTGGCAACGGCGTCAGGCGTTAAAGGCCGTGTGGAGGTTGTGCCGACCGATACGGACTACACGGTGCTGATTGACTACGCACATACCCCGGACGGTGTGGAAAATGTGCTGCGAGCAGTGCGCGGCTTTGCCAAGGGGCGTGTGATTGCGCTGTTTGGCTGTGGCGGTGACCGTGACCGCACCAAACGCCCAAAGATGGGGAAGATTGCAGCGGAACTGGCAGATTTCTGTGTTGTGACGAGTGATAATCCGCGCACCGAGGACCCGAAAGCAATTATTGATGACATTCTGGAAGGGATGCAGGGGACTAAAACTCCGATGCAGGTAATTGTGGACCGTCCGGAGGCAATCCATTGGGCGCTGGCGCATGCGAAAAAGGATGATGTGATTGTGCTGATGGGGAAAGGACATGAGACCTATCAGGAGGTCAATCATGTTAAGCATCATATGGATGAACGCGAAATTGTCGCGTCGTTTTTCAGCGATAAAAGATGAGGAAAAGCGCGAGATTCGCGCAAAATCACAAACAATGGGGGAGCGAGTGCATGGAACAATTTACGCTGGCGCAGGCGGCGGAGTGGACCGGAGGAGAAGCAACGGGCGAAGCGGTTTTAATGGCCGTTTCCACTGATTCCCGGCAGATTCCACCCAATGCGCTGTTCCTGCCGATCAAGGGTGAGCGGTTTGACGCGCACGACTTTATGGATAAGGCGATCGAAAATGGGGCTGCTGCGGTGGTGTCTCATCGGCAAAATGAGGAGTATCCGGTGCCGACGCTGTATGTGGAAAACACCTCGCAGGCACTGCTGGATTTGGCAGGCGGCTATCGGCGTTTGTGCGGCGGCAAGGTAGTGGGAGTGACCGGCTCGGTCGGCAAGACAACGACCAAGGAACTGCTGTATGTGGTGCTGTCGCAGGGATTGCGTGCACAAAAGACGGAAGGTAATCTGAACAATGAGATTGGCCTGCCGCTGACCTTATTCCGCATGACGCGGGACACTGAGGTGATGGTGGCTGAGATGGGGATGAACCACTTTGGTGAATTGTCGCGCATGACGGCGGCGGCACGGCCAAATATTGCGGTCATCACCAACATCGGCACTTCGCACATCGAGTTTCTCGGCTCGCGTGAGGGCATCTGCAAGGCAAAACTCGAAATTCTGGAAGGGCTTGAGCCGAACGGCTGCGCCGTATTGTGCGGCGACGAGCCGCTTTTGTGGGATAAACGAGAAAGCCTTGGCTGTCGGGTGGTCACTTATGGTATTGATAATTGCGCATGCGATTTGACCGCATGCTTGCATGAAGACGGTACATTTGATATTATAAACAACAAATTGCACGGGGTGGCACTGCCGTGCGGCGAACGCTTTTCTGCAAAGCTTGCCATTCCGGGTGCGCACAATGTGCTCAACGCATTGGCGGCGACAGCGGTTGGCTTGATGCTGGGCGAGACGCCGATGCAAATTGCACAGGGCCTTGCATCTTATGAAGCAAGCGGCATGCGGCAAAACATTTATGAGCAGAATGGCTACCATATTTATGCCGATTGCTACAATGCCAGCCCGGATGCTATGGAAGCTACTCTGACAGTATTGGGCAAGATGGCGCCAGAGGGGCGGCGTTTTGCCGTGCTCGGTTCGATGCTCGAGCTGGGTGATTATACGGAGGAAGGGCATCACAGGGCGGGCCGTGCGGCGGCTCGGTATGCAGATGCACTCTATGCCTACGGACCGGATGCGAAAGCGATGGTCGCGGGCGCAAAAGAAAACGGAATGGAACGGGCGTTTGCGTTTGATGACCAGATCGAATTGGTCTCGGCGCTGCGGCAGGATGCAGCCAAGGGCGACGCCTTATTGTTTAAGGGCAGCCGCGGCATGCAGATGGAGCGCGCGCTTGCGATGTTCTTAGGGGAGGACGTGGAAAAATGACACCAGCGAATCTTTATACGGCACTGGTTGCCTGTGCGGTTGCGTTTGTTTTAACTGCGGCGATCGGGCCTGCGGTGATCCGTTATCTGCGCAAGATGAAGTTTGGCCAGAAAATTCTTGAAATCGGGCCGAAATGGCATATGAATAAGCAGAATATCCCAACGATGGGCGGCTTTATGTTCATCATCGGTATTGCCGTTGCGGTGGCGGCGGGCAACAGTTTTGCGGGCGAGATCTGCATGTCTTCACTGGCGGTGCTCGGTCTTGCTGTGGCATATGGCGCGGTCGGCATGGTGGATGACTATGCCAAGATCCGGAAAAAAGAAAATGCGGGTCTGACCCCTAAGCAGAAGCTCGTGCTTCAGATTCTCGTGGCCGGTGCGTTCATTCTGGTGCTCTTTCTCGGAGCGGACAGTGCGCCGCGTCTGTGGATTCCGTTTACCAATATCGTTTTCATTTGGCCTTGGCCGCTGTACATCATTTTTGCAGCCTTTGTCATTGTGGGTGCGGATAACGCGGTCAACCTGACCGACGGTATCGACGGTCTTGCGGCTGGCGTGACATTGCCGGTAGCCTTGTTTTTTACCTTTGTGGGCATCGCGCGCGGCGACGCAGGCGTTGTGATTTTCGCAGCGGCTCTGGCAGGCGGTTTGTCGGCATTCCTAATTTATAACTTTAACCCGGCGAAAGTATTTATGGGCGATACGGGGTCTCTGTTTCTTGGCGGTGCGGTGGCAGGTCTGGCATTTGCATGCGATATGCCGCTGATTCTGCTGATTGTCGGCCTGATTTATATTATTGAAACCTTATCGGTTATTCTTCAGGTAACCTATTTTAAGGCAACGCATGGCAAGCGTCTGTTTAAAATGGCGCCGATTCACCATCATTTTGAGATGTGCGGCTGGGGCGAGAAAAAAATCGTGCTGACCTTCTCCGGTATTACGGTGCTGCTCTGCCTGCTGGCTTATTTCGTGGCACTGGCTCCAGTGCTGCCCTAATCTTAATCCTAAACCTAAACCCTTCGGAGGTGTCCTCATGGCTTCAACAACCAGACAGGCGCGCTCGCCGCGCCGACCGGATCCACGGCGGCGGATCGCTCCGACCCGTTCGACGTTCCGGGCGGAACGCGCGATCGTACCGCGTGATGCGGCTATGATGCAAACGCGTGCAAATCCTCCCGCACGGACATACAAACGGGCGCGTGTACGGGCACATGCGTGGGATGTGGGCGTGTTTGGCTCGGTTCTGTTGCTGCTGGTGATCGGTCTTATTGCACTGTTTTCCGCGAGTTATTCCAATGCACTGTTTTATCAGGGCAGCGCTACATATTTTATCTCCCGTCAGGGAGTCAATGCGGCGGTGGGCGTCGTTGCAATGGTGGTGATTTCCAAAATCAGCTATAAGTTATATGCGCGATTTCACAAGGAATTGATGATTTTGTCGCTCATTCTGTTGGTTCTGGTTATTACACCGCTTGGTACGGCATCCAAGGGGGCGCAGCGCTGGCTGTTCGGCTTTCAGCCGTCTGAGCTGGCGAAAATTGCGGTTATCGTCTGCTTTTCCTATTGGATCGCGCGCGATACGCAGAAAATACGAACCTTCAGAGGCTTGATTAAGCCGTATGGTTTCTTGTTGGTGTCCTACATCGTGCTGCTGTTTTTTGAACCGCACACCTCGGCTATGATGATCATTTGTGGCCTTGGCGTTGTGATTCTGGTGGCAGGCGGTATGCGCCTGTGGTATTTTGGCCCGATTTTTGTAGCGGCAGCGGGTATTTTGACCGGATTCTATTTCGCATTTAAGCATGTCCGGGAACGCTTTTCCGTTTGGCTGGACCCGTTTGCCAACATGCAGGGCGAGGGCTGGCAGGGTGCGATGAGCCAGATTGCCATTGGCTCGGGCGGCCTGCTGGGCCGCGGTCTGGGCAAGGGCATGCAAAAGCATCTGTATCTGCCTGAGCCGCAGAATGACTTTATTTTCTCCTCTTGGTGTGAAGAAATGGGACTGGTGGGTGCACTGCTGGTACTATTGCTGTTTGCCTACCTGATATTCCGTGGTTTCCGCATTGCACGCGCGGCACCGGATAAATTCAGCTGCCTGCTTGCGACCGGCATTACGGCAAAGTTAGCGATTCAAACACTGATGAACCTGTTTGTTATCACAGGCATCATTCCGGTTACGGGTGCAAGTCTGCCGTTTTTCAGCTACGGCGGCACAGCACTGCTGATGCAGATGGGAGAAATGGGTATACTACTGAATATTTCCCGTTATGCACGTGTGGAAACCCGTGCGGAAGAATAAGCAGAGATTGACCTATGTGATAGGCGAAAGGCTTTTGGAAAAGGGGGAGCTGATTTGAGACTGTACATCACCGGCGGAGGTACGGGCGGTCATGTGACGCCCGGGCTGGCGATTGCACGCTACTTTGAGCATAAGCATCCGGACACGGTGGTTCGGTTTGCGGGTTCGGCGCGCGGAATAGAGAATAAACTGGTGCCGCGCGAAGGATATCCGCTGGATGCGATTGAAATAATTGGTATGTCGCGTTCGCTCAGCCCGAAAGGCTTGGCACATAATATAAAGGCGGCAAAACTGGCGGTATCGGCTGTCAGCAAAGCGAAAAAGCTGCTGCGTCAGGCGCGGCCGGACTGTGTCATCGGCTGTGGCGGTTATGCGTCGTTTGCCGTGGTGCGGGCTGCGCAGCAAATGGGGATTCCCACAGTGCTGCTGGAGGTAAACGCTCTGCCCGGCAAGGTGACAAAGATGCTCTCCAAAAAGGCGGACCGTGTGCTGGTTTGCTTTGAGCAGGCCAAGGAAATTCTGGGCGGCGGCGATAAAGTTGTGCTGACCGGCGCGCCTGTTCGAGGAGAAATTCTTGCGGCAGATCGGGAAAAAGCACGCGCACGTTTTGGCCTGACCGAAAAGGACCAGCTGGTGGTTTCCTTCTGGGGTTCGATGGGCGCAAAGTATATGAACGAGCATATGGCGGGCACAATTGCGCTGGAGTGCAAAAATAACGTATCGTATCACCATGTGCACGCAACCGGTGCGGCGGCACGCGAATGGCTGCCGCGCATGGCGAAAGAGCAGGGGGCGGATTTAACCCAGCATCCCAATATCGAAGTGACGGAATATATTTATGATATGGCTGATCGGCTGGCTGCGGCTGACCTGGTGGTTTGCCGTGCAGGTGCGGCGACGCTGGGCGAGCTGTGTATGCTGGGGCGGCCTGCACTTCTGGTGCCGTCGCCGTTTGTGGCGGAAAACCATCAGGAGAAGAATGCCCGTGCGCTGGAAAAAGCAGGCGGCTGCCGGGTATTGCTGGAAAAGGATGCGTCGCCGCAAAAGCTGTATGATGAGATGCAGATGATGTTGGCAGATCGCGACCGGCTACAGCAGATGGGACGTGCTGCAACCGGTCTGGCCGCACATGACGCAAGCGAAAAGATTTATCGCGAGATCCTGTGGGCAATGGAGCATCACGGGAAATAAAAAACGAAGGGGCGCCACGATGAGACGCAGAAAGCGAAGATACAAAACGCCCGAGCAGATGCGTCGACGCGTCAGCCGACGACAACGCTTTTTCCATGCAATTGGGCGCATACTGTTTCTCGGGGTTTTGCTGGCGGCGGCGATATTGGCGCTGACGGTTTTTTTTAAGGTGGACACCATAACGGTGGAAGGTGCGCAGAAATACCGGGCGGAAGAAATCGTTGCAGGTATGGATGTTAAGCAAGGGGACAACCTCTATCTGTGGAATAAGGTAAAAGTAAGCGATGCGATGCTGGAAAAGTTTCCGTATCTGCAAAGCGTACAGATTCGCCGACATTTGCCCAATGCGTTGGTGGTCTCGGTCACGGAGTGCTCGGCGTCGGTCGCCATCGCATCGAACGGAGGCTATCTGCTGCTGAGTAAAGAGGGCAAGGCGTTGGAACAGAGTGCAACGAGTAACGGCTTGCCGGTTGTTACAGGTATGACCTTGTCTGATGTTCCGCTCGGAAGAATCCTATCGGAAGAATCGAGTGAGTCAGCGGAGGAACTGTTGACCATCCTGCAGATAGTAGATGCGGCCGACATGCATGGTGACCTCAACTTTATCAATCTGTCCGATCTGCGCGATATTCACATCGGTTATCAGAAACGGTTTGACATCCGAGTAGGCTCGGTGGATAATCTGGCGTATTATCTGCGCTTTGCTCAAACGGTGATACAGGATCGCCTGTCGCCGTCTGATATCGGACAGTTGTACTGGGATGCACAAAACCGTTTGCATTATGTACCGGATACGGCAGAAAATATAGAAAAAGCGGGTATGGGACTGGCGGCATCTCCGACAGTGACCAATGCAGCGACAGAAGATGCCGCACGGCAAACGGATGCAGAGGCTTCTCAATCGTCGGCGCAGTCTCAGAGTGATACAGATGCAACGCAGAACTCGGACAACGGATCCGATGAAGAAGCGGACGCGGCCGATGAGGTGGATACCGACGGGGATGTGTGAGGAAAAGGGAGGAAAAAGGGACAAAAGAAGGCCGGAATACCTTATGCGGTATGGATTTGAGAGGGCGTTTGGCATAAATTTGGTGGAAAGATACAGAAAACTTTCAGTTTTTTTTGAGCAATTCACTAATTTCTGTTGCAAAATGGAACAATTAGAGGTAAAATTAAAACAATAGGGACAGCTCGCTTGTGATAGACAGCGGTGTCCGCGCAAAAGAACGTATAAGATAATCTGAACGATTCTTTATCATAAAACGGAGGATGGCAATAATGGGTTTCGAGTTTGAACAGAGCTTGGATGGTGTAGTGAACATTAAAGTAATCGGCGTAGGCGGCGGTGGCGGCAACGCAGTCAACCGCATGGTCGAAAGCGGTGTGCAGGGTGTTGAGTTTGTTTCTATCAATACGGATATGCAGGCGCTGAACTATTCTCAGGCCAGCACTAAGATCCAGATTGGCGAAAAGCTGACGAAAGGACAGGGTGCAGGCGCAAACCCGGAGATCGGTCGCAAGGCGGCAGAGGAAAGCAAGGATCAGATCGCAGCGGCGCTTGCGAACACCAATATGGTCTTTATCACTGCCGGTATGGGTGGCGGTACCGGTACCGGTGCGGCGCCGGTGGTTGCGCAAATTGCTCGTGAAATGGGTATTCTGACGGTTGGCGTTGTTACCCGTCCGTTTGCATTTGAAGGCAAGAAGCGTTTGGAGCAGGCGTTGGGTGGTATTGATGAACTGAACAAGAATGTGGACTCGCTGGTTATCATTCCGAACGAGCGCCTGAAGTACGTATCTGAGCAAAAGATCACCTTCAAGAACGCATTTGAAATCGCAGACGGTGTGCTCCGTCAGGCGGTTGCAAACATTTCTGAGCTGATTACTGTCCCTGGCTTTATCAATCTGGACTTTGCCGATGTTACTTCGGTGATGAAGGATGCAGGTTATGCACATATCGGTACCGGCCGTGCTGCTGGGAAAGATAAAGCCGCGGAAGCGGCCCGTATGGCGATTTCCAGCCCACTGCTGGAAACCTCGATCGATATGGCGCATGGCGTCATCGTTTCTGTGATCGGTTCGGACGATATTGGTCTGGATGAGGTTGAGACAGCGGCTACCATGGTACAGCAGGCGGCCCATCCGGATGCGCATATCATTTTCGGCGCGTTTATTGACGATACCATGGATGATGAAATTCGCGTAGTGGTTATCGCAACCGGCTTTGACAGCATCCCGAATTCTGCAAAAATGAATATGGACGGCAAGCAGCCCGAACAGGCTTCCGGCTCCGGTTTGTTTACCGAGGCATCCACTGCGGCCGCAGAGGACAAGCCTACTTCGACTCAGTCCAAATCCAGCGATTTGGGTTCGGATGATGCAGCGTTTGACGTGTTGATGCGTATCTTTGATAAGGATCATCGCTGAGTTCAGCTGAAAATAGCGCTTTGAAAAACAGCCCTGTTTAGGGCTGTTTTGGTCTGATAAGACCTTGTAAAATTCTTGAAAAAGGAGTGTGATCACTGTGAGTGCAGACCCTCGAAGTAAAAAAATAAAAAGTACTCGCGGTGGCACAGCGCTGTGAAACCGCGGAAAGGCGGTAAGGTATGGTAGAATTTTACAAGACACTTGACGGAAGAATCACGGAGATCAGCGGCTTTGCTGAAGGCTGTTGGGTAAATATGGTGCATCCCAGTTCGGATGAGCTGGAAGAAATCGCCCGTGCAGCGCACGTGGAAGAGGAGTTTATCCGCGCGGCACTCGACCCGGAGGAAAGCTCGCGTGTTGAAACCGAGGACGATCAGCTGTTGATGATTGTCGATATTCCGATGGTGGAAAAGAACTCGGTTGAAGATGGCGGCCAGATGTTCAGCACTTTGCCTATGGGCATCGTGGTGGCACAGAACGCGGTCATCACAGTCTGCCTGGAGGACAGTATTATCCTGCGGTCAATCGCCGAGGGCGCGGTGAAGGGCGTGCATACGGCGTTGCGCACGCGCTTTGTATTTCAGATTTTGCTGCGCGTGGCGGGACGCTTTTTGAAAAACCTGCGCATGATTGAGCGTGACTTTACCCGCATTGAAAAGCGGCTATATGATTCGCTCAAAAACGAAGAGTTAATTCAGTTGCTCGGACTCTCCAAATCATTGGTTTACTTCTCGGCATCGTTGAAAGGCAACGAAGTGACGATGGAAAAAGTACTGCGTGGACGTGTGCTCAAGCTGTACGAGGATGACCGTGATATTCTGGAGGATGCACTGATTGAGATTCGGCAGGCCATCGAGATGGCCGGCATCTACTCAAGCATTTTGTCCGGTACGATGGATGCGTACGCTTCAGTTGTGTCCAACAACCTGAATATCATTATGAAGGTTCTCACGGTATTGACTATCATCATGACCATTCCGAATATTATCTTTGGTTTTTATGGCATGAATATCGAGGGGGGTGGTCTGCCGGGTGACTTTGTCTGGTGGATTCCGCTGTTGATTTCGGTTGCTGCGTGCTTTTTTGCGTGGTTCATGCTCAAGAAGAAAAATTTGGATTGATTTTCGGCGCCGCGCTTGCGGCGCTTTTTGTTTTGGGAAAAAGCAAAGGGCGCGCTGCTGCGCGCCCTTTGCTACTGTTCACTCGTCGTCCCATACAAGGAGAATGGTCTGGCCGAAAATCGTGATGGATTCCATCTCTTCCAGTGGGATTATTTCCGGGAGCAGGCCAGTGTTGGAGTGGCCAATCTGCCATAGATCATAGGTTGTACCGTCCTTAAGCGTTAGAATGGGGGAACTGCCCCCTGTGTAATACTGATTGTCGTATTCATCCGGCACGCCGTCCAAGTACAGGTTCATGTTATCGTCATAGGTCATCTCTTTGTCGAAGTGCCATTCAAGATGATAGAAGGCCGGTGTGAATGCGATGCTGTCAATGGTGACGTTCAGGTTGCCGTAAGGAATTACTTGGCCGGCCTGCGCGTACACTGCGGTATCAGTGCTTTCGAGCGGCACCTCGATGCTCCAGTTGCCGGAGACAAGGGTTTGATCCGGTCCGGAATAAGTGCCTTCTCTCATATAGCTGATGATGTCGGAGAAGGTGAAGCGCACGGTCTTGCCTTGCCACTGGTCAATGTTGCTCATATCCATTTCAATCTGGAAGAAAAACTGTGTCGGGTCGGTTACCGCACTTGGACTTCCGCTACCGAAGCTCCATTCTCCGTCGGTACGGACTTCGTAGTCTTTAAAGGTTAGGAAGTCGGTGTTTGGGTATTCCTGTATATCGACAAACGGTGTACCATCGTCCTTGACGGCGGAGAAAATTGCGTATACGGTCTGCTCATCAGCGTAGATGCCGTCAAGCGAAATAGTCACACCATGAGCAGTATCGCTGGCGCCGCTGGCGACAAAACCTGTGTCCGTTTCGACATCGCTGTCAGACATTTGGAAAAATTTCGCAAGTTGTGTGCGGCCCGCTTCCGGGTTGGCAAAAAAGCCGACGACTGCGCCTGCCGCTGCGGTGAAAGCCAGCGCGCATGCAGATACAGCTGCAATGAGAATAACTCTGCGTGGATGCCGCCGCTTTTTGGGCTTTTGAGCGGTTTGCGCCGCCTGATTGAGTCGTTGAATCAACATATCCTGTTCCTCCTCGGTAAAGCGCAGCGCATCGAGCGCATCCTTATATTGTCTCATATCCGCTGCCCTCCAGTTCTTGTTTGAGTTTGGCACGGGCGCGGGCGAGTCGCTGCCGAACAGCGGCGGGTTTCGCCCCGACCATGGCTGCAATTTCTTCGGCGTTGTAGCCTTCATAATAGTACAGGTAGATGACCTCGCGGTGTTTGACCGGTAGACGCTGTACTGCGGCCAGCACGCCGGTATCTTCCGCAGGGAGAAAGGGAATCTCACGCTCGATCAATTCGTCCAATGGGACAGAGCGGCGGCGCCAGCCACTCTTGAGGATGTCCTTGCACTCATTGATTGCCATGCGGAGAATAAAGGCGCGTGTCTCGCCCTCGGTGTCAAACTTTCGGTCGATTTGCAGCAGTTTCAGGAATATATTCTGGCACACATCCTGCGCGTCCGCCCTGCCGAGCGAATACGTAAAGCATACGCGCAGGATCATGCCGGAGTATAAGCGCACGAAGGTGGCTGCATCGGCTGCATCTTGCCAGACCGGCATAAGGCTCATCCCCTTTCACTATGATAACGACCAAGCGTTGTGTTGTGTGACAAAATAGTGGAATATTTTTATCTTCATAATTTCTTTCGGAAATGGGTAGGGGAATGTGTTATACTGCTATTAGCATGACGGCGGAATGTGACAGAAAACAGTGATGAAAATTGCAGAAAAAATCACCGGATTTTTGTGCGAACAGAGAAAAATGCAGGCAAGCAGGTGAAAAAGTATAAAAAGCTGTTGCATTAAGTGGGAATAGTGCTATGATATTACAAGGAAAAAAAGAATGAAATAATCGGACAAAGATGAAGGAGACGAAGGATTTATATGCTTCGGTTTTTAGAGAGTCTGCAATTCGTTTTATTTGTATTTTTTACAGCAGCGTATGCCTATCAGATTCTGTATCTGGTGGTTGGTCTACTTGGAAAAGGACGTCAGGGAAAGAAGAATCCCAAATTGCACCGATATGCGGCAATCATTGCAGCGCGCAATGAAGATGGTGTCATTGGGGAGTTAATTCAAACGCTGAAGCAACAGGATTACCCAGAGGAGCTTCTGGATATTTTTGTTATTGCAGATAACTGTACAGACAGTACAGCGGAGGTTTCCCGCAAGGCAGGGGCAATCGTGTATGAGCGCTTCAATAAGGCGCAGGTGGGTAAAGGTTATGCGCTTGATTGCTTGTTCCGCAATATTTTCAAGGATTATGGCGAAAAGACGTATGATGGCTTTTTCGTGTTTGACGCCGACAATCTGGTAGATTCGCAATTTGTGCGCGAGATGAATAAGATGTTTGACACTGGAGAGTATACTGCGCTGACCAGCTATCGCAATTCCAAAAACTTTTGTGATAACTGGATTTCTGCGGGTTATGCGCTTTGGTTTCTGCGTGAGGCGCGTTTTCTCAATCGTCCGCGTACGCAGCTTGGTGTTAATTGCGCCGTTTCCGGTACGGGCTTTTTGGTTGCGGCAGATGTCATCCGTGAGGCGGGTGGCTGGCCCTATCACTTGCTGACAGAGGATATTGAGTTCTCGATTGCCTGCGCGGTGCGCGGTCGGAAAATTGGTTACTGTGGTACGGCAATCATTTATGACGAGCAGCCGATTCAATTCCGGCAGTCCTGGTATCAGCGTCTGCGCTGGAGTAAAGGCTTTTATCAGGTGGATGCGAAGTATACGGCGCCGCTGTTGCTCGGCTGTCTGCGCGGCGGCAGAAAGGGTATGTCCTGCTACGATATGCTTATGACAGTAGCGCCCTGCAATCTGGTGACAATTGGTGTGCTGGGGCTTGCCTTATTCGCCTGCCTGAGCAGCCTGTCGCAGCCGGCGTTCGTTACCTATCGCGTGTTGCGCATGCTTGGGCGGATCATTTATTCTACGGTAAAAGGCATTTCGTTTAGCTTATTTATATTTGGTGCTTTTACGATGGCAACCGAATGGAAGAAGGTCAAGGGCAGCGTTTGGAAAAAGATTTTTTATGTGTTTACGTTCCCGCTGTTTATGCTGACCTATATCCCGATTTCTTTGATGGCGCTTGTCGGTAAAGTTGAGTGGAAGCCCATTCGCCACGGTCTCACTGCCAAAGCGCAGAATGAGAACGAGCGCGCTTAAGAGAAAAAACAAAAAGCTGCTGCAACGCGAAGTTGCAGCAGCTTTTTTCCTATTCAACGTAATGCGGTCGACCGCTGGCATACAGTTCGCGCCGAATGGCCGCGAACATGCGTTCCGCCATATCCAGATACCGGCGGATTTCAATTTCATCAATCTCAAACGGAAGGTCAGTAGGATACCGTGTTTCGATATACAGGTCGTTCAGCGCGGCACTCTCGTCAAGATATTCCGAGAAAGTCTCTGAATTCTGCTGAATGGCTTGCCGACAAAGATAAGTGAGGTTGTGGCCATCGTAATGTCGACCGGTACGGAATAACAGATATCCCTTGAGCGCTTTTTCAATTGCCTGCTGACAGTGGAAGGCAATATTGTAGTGGTCGCCCCCATAGGTCAGCAGCAAGCGTGCGCATTGTAGGTCGCATAGCGCTTTATCCAGCCATTTATAGTAAAAGTGGCTATCGGATGCGCCTCTACGTCTTCTGCTCATAAATCACCTGCCCTTTCCGGTTGATCCATGCGGCATAGGAGGTTTCATCCTCCAGCAGCGCGTCCCACTCTTCGGCGGTGTATACATTTAAATTAACCGGCACATCAGCAGAAAGCACCAGATGAAGATGTGTGCGCAGGTGGCGGCAATCTGTGCCGTTGGGCACGATGATACAAAGGCTGAACGCTTTGAGCTTTCCGGTAGCCATGGTTCGCTTTTCTGCAAACAGAATAATCCGGTGCGGTTGACATATGCGGAGAATATCCTTCGTGGCTTGTTGAATCAGTTCAGTCATATGGTTATGCCTCCTGCGTCTCAAATGGTGACAGGGTTGCAAGCGCCTCAAAATGCGTTTTACCATCTGTTTCGCCGCGCACATAGCGTGCGCCGTCCACTGTGCCGCAAAGCAGTGAGAGTTGTTCACTAAAGGCGGTTTCAGCAGTGTAGTTGACCTGTAGGGAGGAAACAAAGCCCGGCTGACGCTGCAGGTCGAGTGCATCCGAAATCAATTCTACGATGCGCACATTATTGACGTGGTTGTTGACATCCAAATCCGAATATTGCACAGTATGAACATGATGCGGCCGTACAGTATCGCAGGACAGCTTGGGCAGCGGTTCAAACAGTTCTCCGCGTGCGGTGTGCAGATAGCTTTCCGCTGCTGGGAAAGAACTGGGGCGCAAGATGCGGTGCGATACTGGATCGAGCGTGACCCACATGGATTGTGCGTCGCCAATCTGCTGTTCATCCGCAAAGAACAAAAAACAGCGATACCAGCTTGCGCCGCGGATACCCGGACACCATGTCTCGCAGCGGATGCGTTCATACGGGCGCAGCGGACGCGTCAGACGCGCCTTCATGCGCGAGAGCACCCATAGGATATTCAGCTCGTCTTGGGCAAGATGCAGCGATTCTGCATGCACGGTAGCAGCATCCTGCATGACCAGCCAGAGAAAGGATGGTTTTGCAATGCCGCGGTTATCGATATGGCCGTAATTGACCTCGTATTCACGGGAGAGAAGATCTGCCAAGGGAAAACGCCTCCTTGTGATCAGTGAAATAGGCTGACAATAAACCGGGTGACCAGTTCGAGCAGCGAGGACTGTTGCACCGAAGCGTCCGGCGTAGTATCCGGGGTTTGCTTATTCGATGCGTAGTGTTCGGAAAGCATCGCCGCGCAGCCATCGACAGTTTGCAGAGAAGTATAGCTGAAGAATACCTCGCCCTGAATGTCAATGCTATTGTCCAACAGAGTGAGCTGACGCTGCAATTCATCTGTTCCATACCATACATCACCCGGTTGTGCTTCGGCTGCGCGATAGGCGCCGATGCCGATGTACAACGCGACATCACTGGTGGAAACTATCTGCTGCCACCATTCCACCAGAACTTCAAAGTCGGCAATTTCATAGCCGATGGACCAGTAAAGCTGAGGACAGATATAGTCCACGGTGCCCTTTCTAATCCATTCGACAGAATCGCAATAGATTTCCTGATAGGAAGAGCGGCCGTTGGTTTCGCTGCCTTTTGGGTTGTTGGCCTTGTTGTCCCAGATACCGGCGGGACTGACGCCGAACGATAAGGTTGGATCGATTTTATGCAGTGTTTTGTCAAGCGTCGCGATCAGGGTATTGACGTTATCGCGTCGCCAATCACCAATATCACTGAAATCTTGTCCATAGCGGGCATAAGTAGCGGAATCATCAAAATCTGTCCCCGGATAGAAATAATCATCCAGATGGATGCCGTCTACATCATAGTTATTGGCAATTTCCGATGCGCCATCCACCACAAGCTGCTGCACAGCGGGCAAACCGGGGTTAAAATAGTAATTGTCCTCGTATTCGACGACCCATTCCGGATGCTGCTTGGCAGGGCTGTTGTCGGGCAGGGAATCCCATTCGCTTTGACCGCCCTTGGTGATACGATAGGGGTTGAGCCAGGCATGCAGCTGCAAGCCGCGGCTGTGGGCGGCCTGAACCCAATAGGCCAAAACGTCAAAATCGCCGTCCGGTGCCTGTCCAACGGTGCCGCTGACATAGCGGCTCCACGGGAAAATATCCGATGGATAGAGCGCATCAGCCGAAGGACGAACCTGCAGGAAAACGGTATTCAGCCCCATTGCTGCAATATTGTCGAGGATGGTATCTGCTTCGCTTTTAAGCGCATCGGCGGATAGGCCTTGCGCCGAGGGATAGTCGATATTGTATATGGTCGAAACCCATACGCCGCGCATGCCGTCTTGCGCGGGCTGAACCGCGCCGGCACTGGACAAAATCAGAGCCAACACCAGAATAATGGAAAGAATACGTTGTTTGAGCATGGAAAGACTCCTTTGACAATTAGCGTAAATAATATAATTATTTTACCATTGCGGGAAGGAGAAAGCAAGAATGATTGACATGGACGCGGATTCATCGTTGTAGGAGTACAATACATCTTGGACAGTTGAATAAAAAAGGATGAAGGATAAGACCACATCGGTTAAAGTTGAGTTGCTATACAACAACTTGTCGAAAGGGGGCCATATCC